>CAZEMW010000507.1:0-3571 GCA_964513105.1 uncultured Fibrobacterota bacterium | reverse complement strand
GTTTTCGGCCCATGAGCCACGAGAGCCTCTCGGCATGCTCAACCAAGGCCCGACCATATTGGGAAACCTGCTCTGATTTCATGCTGAAGGGCGTACCTCCGATACCGATACCTCCGACTATTTCTCCATCGGCATTGCGAATCGGGGCCCCAAGACGTCGAAGCGAAGGGTAGATATTCTGATCGTCATACACAAATCCGTGTTCGCGGAGAAAAACGAGCTCTTCCTCGAGGCGTGCATCCAGGATTTCGGAATACTCAAATTCCTTTCGAGCGTAGGCCTTTTCTTCAGGATTCATCTCCGCGTAGATTATCCATCCCCAGGGGGCATGGGAGAGATCGAAAAAAACGGCGCCGATATTCTGCATCACCACCGATTCGACACGAACTTCCTTGTCGACGCAGACCATCCGGCGTCCGTCCCAGTGGACGACCAGCGAAGTGTTTCCGGTCTGTTCGGTGAGGGATTGGAGGACATGACGAGAAGAAGCGCGAAGCACCTCGACAAGTGCCGACGCACCGGCAGCGGCACTCAATGGTACCCCGGGACGATACTTTCCGGAAGACGAATCTTTCCGAATCCAGCCCCTAAGGTGCAAAACGCGGAGAACGCGAGCGACCGTTGCGCGGGATACCGGCAATTCTCGCGCAAAGTGGTTAAAGCCAAGCGGCTCATCGGCGTCAATCAGCATTTCGAGAATAGTGAGTCCATTCTCCAAAGCCGGCGCCGCACCGGGGGATTGTCGGTTTTCCGTCACAGGCGTTCCCTGGGGGCTAGGTAATGCGGAATTCCGGGTTCTCCGCAAGGTGTTACCAGTAATACTTAAGGTATAATATACAAAACTTCAACCCTAAGCCTCAAGTGCTCAATTGGGGACGGAGCTGCGTTTGGGCGGGTGGTTTCGGATGGGGGACGGAGCTGCGTTTGGGCGGTTGGTTTCGAATTGGGGACGGAGCTGCGATTCGGCGGTTGGTTTCGGATTGGGGGACGGAGCTGCGTTTCGGCGGTTTCCCGAAATGGGGCCACATCTACCTCCCGGCACCATCCCCGGAATGCAGATGTGGGCGTTGGGCTTGGAATTCGAGCATCTAATTATTGCGGATTGGCAATGCTCGCGCCTACGGACGCGTCGATGAATCCTCTGTGGACAGCCTGGTAACTACTTCTGAGCCGGCGGAGCCGGATAACTCGACCTTGCTCGGTAACCGGGTCAAACTTCGGCACCTCGGCTTCGCTCGGCGCAGCGCTCGGCTCAGTTACCAAAGGTCTAAGATCAGACTTCGGCGCCGCTCAGTCACCGAAGGTCAAACAGAACGAACCTTTGTGGACAAAAAATACGCCAGAACTTGTGCTGCGATGCACTGCGGCGCGCTGAGCTTGCCGAAGTGAGTCCCGATCACACATCGGGAAAGTGAGTCCCGATTATACATCGGGAAAGTGAGTCCCGATTATACATCGGGAAAGTGAAGCGTGGATTTGTCGGACGAACAGTCTAAGTGGTTATTTTGCAAGGCATTAACTAATTCAAAAGCTGTGCAGGGCGAAGCAATTCCGGACACGGGAACCGCCTAGTGACCTGCGTTGGTGCAGCGGTTCGACTCGGATTTATGGAAATGTTCGTCACGAACACGGTACAATCAGCAATATGAGAAAAAAGTCGCGACGAATGATGCAACGAATCAGGCTTACTCTGAAAACGAGCGCCGTCCTGAAGGCGGGTTTGTTTTTCACCGCCGTCATTGTAGTCAGCACGCTGGTGGTGTACCTCACTGAAAGGCGGACCAATGATGGATTTGTCTCGTTTTTCGACAGCTTCTGGTGGACCATCGTAACAATATCTACAGTAGGATACGGCGAGAGAGTACCTTCGACCGTCACCGGGCGCCTCCTCGCAATGGGCACCATTTTGTTCGGGATGGGTATCATGGGTACGGTAACCGGCCGCATCGCCTCAATTCTTATGGAGCGTCAGATGAAGGAAGAGAACGGGTTGCTCGATTACAGCGGTCTGAAAGGTCATTTCATCATATGTGGATGGAAACGTGAAATGAACCAGGTCCTCTATGAGATTCTCGAATCCAATCCCGAGGTCGACCCTTTGGAAGTGGTTCTTTTGACTCGAGCAGGCAAGGAGGAAGTCCGTACCGTTCGCAACGATCCTCGTCTCAAGGGAATCAAATATATAAGCGGTGATTTCATGGAGGAACGTGATCTTCGACGAGCCGGTGTTGTCGAAGCCTCAAAAATACTGGTCCTGGCCGATTCTCTTCTAGAGGGCGACCTTCAGCAGATCGACTCCAAAACGGTGATGGCGGTAATGTCGATAAAGAACCTCAATAAGCGGGCATATGTGTGCGCTGAGCTTCTGGATGTAAAATTCGAAAAATATCTGCGCTTGTCGCATTGTGATGAGATTCTTCTTTCTCGAGAATTCAGTCGCTCAATTCTCGCTTCAGCCGCCTCCGGGGCAGGTCTGTCGCATGTTGTTGCGGAACTGGTCTCCCGATCCAAGGACATTCGAATCGACACCACCTCGATACCCGACACCTTCATAGGTAAAACGTATGGGGAACTGCGAGGCGAGTTTGAGGGTAAGCCTGGAGTGCAACTCATTGGTTTGCTGGAGAATACGGGAAATCTCATGGTTCGGAAGCAGGAAGCGATTCGGGAGGCGCAGAAGAATCCGGATATCTCTTCGCTGATACCCACGCTCAGGGGTGCCAAGAATCTCACTGCAAATGCACCCGTCATAAATCCTCCCGCGGAATACCTAATTCGAAAGTACACCCGCGCCGTAGTTATCGTCGGATCATCGGTTCATCAGCTCGAAGGGAAGGCGGCATGACGGAGACGGGCAGCAGAATGGGGGAAATCGGGGATCGGATAAGCCGAATTCGTAAGATATCTCTTTTCAAAGGGATAGCCGACGATACCGAGGCCCTGAACGCGCTCGCGGACCTATTTATGATCCGAACACTTCCCCGCGGGAAGGCTGTTATCACCGAAGGGGATTTCGGTGAAGAATTCTACATTATCAATTCGGGCACCGTGGAAATAGTGAAACGCACTCGTTCGGGCGATCCGTACACCGTGGCCGAAATCTCAGCCGAGATGAACGCCTTTTTCGGAGAATTAGCCCTGCTGGATCCCGACAAACGCTCGGCTACCGTAACCTGCAAAACGGATTGTGAATTCTACATACTGAACAGAACTCAATTCACCGACCACGGCAATCGCTACCCCGGAGCCGGTCTCCTGGTCACCCGCGAGATATCAAAAATCCTCTGCCAACGCCTTCGAAAAGCAAATACCGACATGATTACGCTTTTTGATGCGCTGGTCAATGAGGTCAGGGAATCCGGCGGAATCGAGGAGTAGTCCCCAGATAGCCGGCAAGGCCGCAAGAAGATCAAGAAACAAAGATCAAATACAGCATTCTCTAGTCGAATTTGTAGACCGGGGACGGAGCTGCGATTATGCAGATTTCCCGATTCTCCACTTATTCCAAGCCGGCATAGCCGGAAGATCAGACTTCGGCTTCGCTCAGTCACCGAAGATCGAAAATCAGACT
>CAZEMW010000506.1:0-3571 GCA_964513105.1 uncultured Fibrobacterota bacterium | reverse complement strand
TCGTCGGCGTCTTCATTTGTCTCCATAACAAAACCGCTTTGGTAATCCATCTGCCACTGAATCGCTCCGCTCGAGGGATCAAGCGAGTAAAAATGAATGCCGCCGTCGAGATCCTGATGCCGTCCGGCGCTGCAGTAGAGCGAACCCTCGTGCAGCACAACACTGAACACCGGCCACGATGATTCCACCTGACCGAATGCCGACATGCGAAAATCATCCGGGGCAGCAAGAAACCGCCATGCCAGTGAACCGTCGGACAGGTTTACCGCATACACATACCCGTCATGACAACCAAAATAGACTCTTTCTTCGTCTGTCTGAAGACCGCCGCGAGATCCGATTCGACCACCGGCGATAAAATTCCAGACCTGGTTCCCGTTACGTTCGGCGCTGATCCGATGCTCATGAACGTGTGCTGTTAGCTGAAGATCCCCTGCCGCAACCGGATCGGTGACTGTGACGCTGTAGCCCCACACCTCCATCGAGCCTTGTCCTCGCGGGCGGCCGTTTTCTTTGTCCGAAGGACCGGAGTAGCACATGGCCATCCGCTTGTCCGGAAGTTTCCAGTCAAGAGACACCGTACCGGCATGTGCGGTTGCCTGAACCTCAAGGGATTCGTTCGAAACGGTACCGTTATACTCCACATCCAATCGCGTGTTATCGGCGACCGGCGCAACCGGTTGCCTGGCGAACAGGGCGGTGCTTGCCGGCAAAAACGATGCGCAATTGCAGGTTCCTTCGTCATTATAAATGGCTCCGTAGGCCGGGGTATTGTACCCCTTGCACGCGTGGCTGATCAACCGATTCAAATAGGTTGTCGGCCAGTGCTTCAACCCACCCCCGCCACCGTCGGTGAGCGTTGAAATAGAATCCCACGGCTGAAACAGCTTATGCACCATGAGGAAATTCTCCGTTGCGATTCCGGTGTTGCAGTTGCTCCATCGGATACCATTATAGTTGCCACCGCTGAACGCTCCCCAGCTTTTCTCATCAACCGGCGTACCGTCGTCAATTCGATAGCATCGTACTCTGGTAAGGCTGGCGGCGAACAGGTGGTCACCCTTGGGGTAGGTCTCCCACTTGTCCGGTCCCAGATGCCCTCCGATATTGAGCGTATCACGAACCGCCCAGAGCCGTTCTCCGTCGCTAAGCCGGTACAGCATTACGACGGCATCACCTTCCGAACCCCTCCAGAACACCAGAGGCAATTTGCCGTCGAAATACCCGTCGATATGAAACAACTTGACATACGTACCAGCCTCAAGCCCCGGGACCGCCCCGTCCATTAACTGTTCGCTCGTTTTTGACCAGACCTCCTCACCCGTCCCAAGATCCAGCGCGACCAGCTTTGGATTATAGCCGGATTCATATGCCACCAGGGCCAGAACCAGACCGTCGGCCGTCATGATCTGCTTAACATTTCCCGAGAGTTTCCGTTGCCATAATTCCTCGCCGTCGCTTTCTTTTCTCGCAAAGACATAGTCTCCGCAATTGTGCACGACTGTTCCTTCGGTCGCAAGTACGCACAACATACCTCTCATGTCCTTGTGATCCTCGGCCGGAATCCCGGTAAGCTCGTCATAGGATTTGCGCCAGATCTGTGCCCCGGTTCGCATATCCAGCGCCTCGAGCCCGATAGGATCCCGTTGGTTCGTTTCCCGTGCGAGAATGAGAGCATACTGGTCTCCGATCGTTCGGATTTCAGGCGTCTTGTTGCTGATGTGCACATCTTTATACCACAACTGGATTCCACTGAATGCATCTTTTGCAAAGATTCTATGGGGATGTGCGTCCTGCCTGTCCGGTGGGTCCGGATATTTGTTCGCCTTCCCCCGATTGGACATATGAATCGTAACCCCGTTTCCGACTCTGCATCCGTAGTACCCCTGATGCGATGTTGGACGTGCCACATAGCGGATCGCATTCGGCGGCCCCGCAAGCCGGTCCCCGGATACATTTGACCGAGCGGCATCATATCGATAATGCGTGAACTCATCGACATTGTCCGGCATCTCACGAACCGTCTTCGACCATATTCCACCTTCCTTGAGATATGCCACGCCATTATAGGCAAGGACACGCATAATCTCGGATTGCGGCGGAGCGTCGTCGCCGAGAGCGTCCAAATCCGCAACCAGTAGGTTTATCAGGGTCTCGTAGTAGGGCAGCGGAGAAAGACTCGGTACGTAGTCTACGGATGCAAGTCCGTACACCTTGTCGGAAAGGAGTCGGCTTCGAGCTTGTGAAACTGCGTTGCGATCGGTTGACAGCCCATGAACAAGAATTCGTCCGTCGTTGTGCAATTCAGTTTCCAGACTTCCGTCGGTGGTACCGAGGACCACCGCCAGTCCGGCCTCAACACCCGACTGATCCAAAACCACCCGGGCGGAGGGCAGCTCGGCCCGTGTCACAACAATGACTCCCAGAACAACCGTCAGTACTGCGAGAGAATACCGTTTCATAATGGAGCATCTCCTGTTATTAGTGCGGGACATACAATTCACTTTCCGGCAACCAGTTTAACCTTCACAACGTGCTTTTTCCCATCGGCCTGCAGCCATACAAAGTAGATACCGTCGGGCAGGTCACGAAGCCCGACATCGACTCGATAGGTATCATGCTTCGACAAACTGATTATAGACCTTCCCATCGCATCGTTCACTCCTACCTTGAACGAATTATTCTTCAATCCGCGAATATACAGAAGACCGTTTCGCACCTGTAGATTCTTCCCGAGCGCATCACGATGAGCAATTCCGCGATCCGCGTCATAGCGGGGAATAACCGATCGGATCGGAAGGCTTTCATCATACATAATTTCATCAGAAGGGTTATTGACATCCACAAACCAGTCATGAACTTTCAGCATCCCGTCTTCAAGGTACGGAACGTCGTTCAGGGCATAGCTGATGGTCATACCACGGATACTTGCCATATCGGGGTGAAGCTGCGGGTCGCAGTCTTTGATATGTTCGGGCGGATTATTGGTCAGGTCTTCGGTGGCGTAGCCGCTCACGTTTCGAACATGCCAGATAATATCCCCGCTTTGCGCGTCGAGACAATAGGCGTGAATGCCACCGTCCAACGTAGCCAGCCGCCCGGCCGTGGCATACAGTTTTCCCTCGTTCAGCACGACCCCGAATACCGGCCAGCAGGATTCAATCTGATTCCAGGCGTTCATCCTTGACTCGGCGGGAGCAGCCATGAATTTCCAGGCCGGGGAGCCGTCCGAGAGATTTACCGCATACACATAGCCGTCATGAGAGCCGAAATACGCTCGTTCGCCGTCGGTCTCGGGCCGGTGTGATATACGCGAACCGGCAATGTAGTTCCATACGACTTCACCGTTACGTGTGGCGGTCAGCCGGTGCTCGTGAACAACAGCGGTCAGGGTCAGATCCCCGTCCTGTACCGGGGAGGTCTCCTCCTGTGCCAGGCCGGTCCACGACGGAGCCTTCATCCAGTGATCATACTGCTCTCCCGAATTCAGATATCTAAATCGCGAATGTGGTTTTTCCCACTCGCAAGTCAATTCCGAGCGTGGGATGTACTCGCCGAATGAACTCTGCGT
>CAZEMW010000505.1:0-3572 GCA_964513105.1 uncultured Fibrobacterota bacterium | reverse complement strand
ATGTAAGGGTGTCCCTGTTAATCAGATACTGGTCAAGGCTCTGCGGCTCGGCTGTGATGAGCGTTGGAACATCACGATACACAATGAGCGAGTCGCCCCACTGCTGATCGAGTACCTGAACGGCCGATCCATTGGGCATTTTGAGCGGTTGGAATCGCCGTGCATTTGATATGCCGAGCTGCGCGGTCGACCAGGTGTTTCCATCAGCGAAGAGGAGCGTTCCGTCGGTGGTGAGTCCTTTTCCTCCTTCGATCCACAAGGACGGTGAATCGGCGTATTCGAATACCTGAGAGAACGTACCCGACTGGCGATCGAGCGCGTAGAGTGCCCCCGAAGCCGATCCTGCGTAGCCATTTTCGAACGCGGTTATGTCGGCGGCTCCGACATCGTGAACCGTCTCAGTTCCGGCGATTCCCGCAGGCGTCAGCGGAATGGAGCGAATCGCTCCGTTGACTCCGGTGATCCACAGGAGGGTGTCCGTCTTTTGAATCGGATTCGATTCCGCGGAAATATGCAGTATGTCTTCACCGGCCGTCATGCCGGACAGGGATATATCCTGGGAGTCGATAATCGTGCCGTTCCGGGTCAGGATGCCGGCAATGCGAAGGTTGCCGGATGAGAGCGGGTAGGCCACCAGAGCGGTGTCGAATCCGGTATCCGCGGTCGTTATTACATGAACCGGGAGATCCGCCGCCGGAAATGGTGGCATACCTTGCACCTGAACGGGAACGTGGTATCGAAGTGCATCAATGCATCGACTGGTGAACTCAGATTTCATCACATACAGCGAATTGTCGGATTGAGCGATAAACGCGGAATTCGTCTTTGGGATTCTGTTCCCAACGGAGTATGAGCCGGGATTCAGGTCAAACAGAGTCGGGGAGGCGTCGAAATTCATCGAACTAAGCGTTGGCCCCCACGGTTTCCCCTCCATCCCGGGATGAAGAAATAAATAGCCTGCCTGGGCAAAGAGAGTGGTTGCTATCGCCAGGATCATTGTGCTCAAGGCGGCCGGAATCACTGCCGACCCCAAAGACCTCAAATGCAGTATTCGTGGAGTTCTCATGGGTAGTACACCTCCACGAATTCGGTGGGTTCCGCGTCGGGTTTCTCGCGGTCGGCTTGCGTTCCCCCTGCGATATAAATCCGTCCGTCGTGAACCGCGGCGGAATGGGAACTTCGTTTCTGCAGCAGTGGACGTCCGTTTTCCCATTGGGGAGTGGATTTGGAGAGATCAAGGACTTCAACGCTGTTGACGATTCTGGAGTGGGTTGTCGATCCTCCCAGCGCATAAGCTTTGCGTCCAATCGATACGAGGGCCAATGATTTGCGCCCCATCAACAGATTTGGTCCGGTTGTCGAACCCCCCGTAACGGGATCATACCATTCGCATTCCCGACTCGGCGTTGCCCCGTCGGAACCCCCGGCAATCAGAATTCGGCCGCCGACCTCGACCGCGCCGTGGTGCATTCGGGGGCTCGCAAGCGTTCCATGCTCAACCCATTGCTCGGCGCCCGGTGCAAGGACAAGAACTTTATCGCTGGGGGTCGGATCCGATGTCTTGCCGCCAAACAGAAAGATTGTTTCGTTGTATACGCATGCTGCCGCACCAAAAACCGGATAGGGCAGTGGAGGTGCCGGATTCCATTCTCCGGAGATGGTATTCAAAATCTCAACTGAAGACAGGGGTTGATCCTCCCAATCGCTACCTCCAATGATGTAAATCGATTCATCGGAAATGACTGAGGCAGGCTTCATACGAGCGGTGGTCATTGGATATGCGTCCTGGTACCAGGTTCCATTCTGCGGATTGAGGATGTGTACATCGGGGATTGTGGACCATCCGCCAAACAATCCGGGTTTGCGTCCACCGACCAGGTACAACCTGTTCCCGACAGCGGTGAGAGTCGACCATTTCACCAAGACCGGCGTGATCGCACTACTGTCCACTACGGACGTATCCCGGATCACTACCTCCAGAAAAAGCCGCATCGTGTCTGCCGCGCCGAACGAGTCTTCGGCAACGAGTCTTGGGGTAAAAGTTCCGGTATCTCCGAAGAATGTCGAGTCCCAGCGGAGGAACGGGCCATCATTCTTGAGACCAAACAGGTCCGTGTTGAGCAGAGTGAAAGACATCGAATCACCGTTCGGGTCCGCCGCCGAAAAAGCGTGACTCCAGGGGCGTCCTGCGGTGATCGTGTCTTTGAATGCACCGACTCCATTGGCGAATTGCGGGGGAGAGTTAATGATCGAGCCCGATATCGTGTCGCTCCAGGCGCCAATGAGGCCTTCGGAGTCACGGACGGCCGCCGAAAAGTAGATGGGGCCGTTTTGCAGGTGAGCGTACTCGTACTCCACGATATTTCTGTCGGAGAACGTGACCACCTGTGTCGAGTCGTGCCGGGTAATCTGCAGCAGGTACAATTCAAAATCAGATATCTCTGCGGGTTGATTCCACGACACAGTGATCGAGGAGGTCGTGCTGTCGGCTATTCGCAAGGTGACCGGTTCGGGACGAATATCGACCAGTATGGCCGTATCGATTGTGCCTGCTCCGGGCGCTTCCACTCGAATCAGGACTGAATCCCAGGAGGATGCATCACCGGTCGGAAGGAGGGTATCTACGGTGTTGTCGGCAACCATCGGGGAAAACCACGACGTATCCGAACCGGGACCGCGGGAGCTGAGTTGCACTGAAAACTCGCCGGCCGGTCGTTGTACCGTCAGGCGGCAGTGAATACCGGATCCCTGAGTAATGATCTGGTGCGCCGAATCAATCACAACGGAAAAGGAACTCTGCATAGCGGCAGGAGCATTCTCACTGATGTTCCCATCCCCGTCGACGGCGGCTACCAGAAATCGAACCGTTAGCAGCTCCGATTCGGTGAGCCCCGGTTCCAGGCCGTCGTACACATACGAGAGACCCTCGACCGCCGAGTGAGTAACAAGCTCATACGGAGGAGATTCCCCTCTGTAGACATAGTAGCCGTAAATATCCGGAGAGTAGGAAGAATCCCATGAGAGTCGAACTTCGCCCGAAGTCGTCTCGTAGAATGCACGCACGTCCCGCGGGGGCAGCGGCCGACCGGTGGTATCCGGATTCAGAGTAACCGCAGGTATCCTGGTGTCTTCGCCGGAACGCACTGGTATGTCTTCCGTTTTGTTCCGAATGTAGCCTGTCTTGAAACAAACAAGGGAATAGGTGCCCGGGGGAATGTTCGAGACGGTAAATTCACCGGCCTCGTCGGGTGTTGCCTGGTACGAGGTGCCGGGTATGTAGCATTTGACGTTGTCGTAGACCGAAGAGCCGACTACCTGTACTTTTCCCGAGATTGTGCCGGGCGGAAGCATGGTGAATGTCCCCAGGCTGTCGTCGTCGTGCGCTTTGGCCTCTATAACGACGACCAGAGAGGTATCTTCGGTGGTCGCGACAAAGTCGTAGGTGCCCGGATCAAGCTCGGTGCTGTCGAACGTGAAAATACCTTCAGTGTTGGTGAACTCTTCGGCTGCGGGTAGGTTCGATGTGTCTGCCGTGTCGTAGGCCGCGACCTTCGCCCCTGCCACGGGAGTGT
>CAZEMW010000504.1:0-3584 GCA_964513105.1 uncultured Fibrobacterota bacterium | reverse complement strand
GATCGGGATAGTAGGTTTCGATATCTATGTCGAATCGCTCGACCGTCTTCTGCCACACGTCATAGGTCTCCTGAAAATTCCTGCCCGTATCGATAGTGAATACCCGGGGGGTGTCGACGAGGTGGATAAGCATGTGCAGGAGCACCATGCCTTCGGCCCCGAAACTGGTGGAGAGCTTGATCTTGTCGTGCTCGAAATTCTCATAACACCACAACAGCACTTCATTCGCGTTTTTCCGGCTCAGCTGTTCGTTTGTTGCTTCCAGATCAAACTTCATTCTGTCAACCCTAAGCTTTGCGGATATACACCGACCAATGATCGTCTTTCCTGGTTTGTCCGACAATTTCATGCCCCTCTGCTTTCGCCGACCGCGGGACGTTCTCAATCGGCCGCCCATCGTCCAACAGTACTTCGAGCACCGTCCCGCTCTGCATACGGGACAGCTCCAGCTTGGTTTTCACATAATTCATCGGGCACGGCACTCCTCTGAAGTCTTTCGAAACATGCGGCGTATTCTTGTCGACATCCTCCGACCCGGTTTCCGCCCCGGATGCCTCCCCAGGATTCACACCCGCAAATCTCAAAGAATTGTCCATGGTGTTGTAAAGTTCCTCAACTTTGTGACTAAGCTCGAGTACCTCGGAGGAGTAACTGAGAAGTTTATCCGCGTCACCACGTTCCGCTAATTCGAGTATCGGTACTGCCCCCATGGGAATCAGGTCGGTATCGACAAAGTGTTTCCTGAACAGGGTAAAAACCTCTTTTTCCGATTTTGGCTCCACCGCTCGGGTTATCAGCAGCATTCGCGATGACGCTAGTGCCAGGCGGTACACCAGATCTCCGTTCTCTCCGTCTTTGCCGGCGCTTTCCAGTTCCAAACGAAGTTTACGAATCTGCTCAAGGTCGACTTCAATCAAATCGAATAAGCCCGCCGAACACTCCCCCGTTCCACGCCCCGCAAGTGAAAACGGTTCCTCGGCTCCCCAGTCGTAGTAGTAGTTCTTATCGTCGTCAAAATCAGGGATATCACGATACTTGTCTATAATCTTCTTGATCACGGCTTCCCCTCCGGTATCAAGGTATTGAGCAAGTGTACACTCTCCATCGCGATCTTCGATGTACCGTTCGAGACAGTCCGCCACAAATCGCGGAATGTCGCGGGCGCTCACAGTGCCCAACTCTCGGGCCATTCTGGTTTTCCCATCTTCCACCACCGCACCGGCAACAACGGTGTAGGCCGGGTACAGTTTTTCACCCTTACGCTTCGCTTTGCCGAAAAAACCCAAATCCGCCGCAACATGTTGACCACACGTATTGGAACACCCGGACAGGTTCAATTTGAAATTGCCTAACGCATCCAGTTCCAGCTCGCGTTCCAGAGCAGTTTTCCGGATTGCCAATGCGGCCCCCCGAGGAAGGCAAATGCCCAGTCGGCATGTGCCGGCACCGGCGCAGGTAATGCAGTCTCCGGCAAGACGTGGTTCGCCGATGAGTTCACTCCACGATCGCGACGCCTCGAAAGCGTTCCCCAGCAAATCTCTCGGCACATGACGGATCGTCAAATTCTGGGTCATGGTTGCCCGAACAGAGTCCTCCCCGAAATGGGCCGCGAATTCGGCAAATGATTCAAGGTGTTCGGCATCAATTTTCCCGAGAAGAAGCGGTACCGTAACGCAAAAGAACCCCGCCTGCTTCTGAGGCAGAACGTATCGTCTCTCCCACTCGCCGAACTGAGGACCCCTGCGGTGTATCGGAGACAGTTCCGGAAGCCGGCCTTGAGCCCCGACCGACAGCTCATCATTCCGTACATTCAAGACCTCGCGCTCCAGCAATTCATACTCTCGGGTGTAGGTCTCGACGAATCTCTCTCGCCCTAAGGATCTCCAGAGAAAGCGCAGGCGAGCCGAATGTTTGTTCTTGCGATTACCATGCTTCGCAAACACTTTCTTTACCGCTTCGGTGACTCGGTACACCTCGGTATCTGGTATGAACTCATGGAGGAGATGGCCGACCGACGGCTTTCGTCCCATGCCTCCGGCGACATATACCTTAAATCCCTTTTGTCCGTCGCTGCTTCTCGTTGCGATAAACCCGACATCGTTGAGCGTGGCGTTGGCGTTGTCTCGTGGTGAATTCGAAAAGGAAATCTTATACTTGCGAGGAAGCAGCCAGGAGTCTGATTGGGCGATAAGCCGATTCGTCAATTCGACGGCATACGGCAAGACGTCGAATACTTCATCGCCGGCAATTCCGGAATCCCAGGAAGCCATGATATTCCTCACCGTGTTTCCGCCTCCACCGCGCGTGGCAAGTCCGGCAGACCGGAGTTCGCGAAGCAGGGGCACAACATCCGACAACTTCACGTCATGTATCTGTAACTCCTGCCGCGTGGTTACGTGAACAAAAGATGAACCGTATCGCTTTGAAAGCCGGGCCACCGTTTTAAGCTGCAGCGGTGTTACGGCCCCGCCGGGGCAGCGAATTCGGGCCATGTAGGATCCTCCCGTTCTCTGCTCATACACTCCGAACGGAACCCGGTGAGCCCGTAATTCAGTCTCCCCGATTTCGCTATTTTCTCTCTGTTTTATTAGTTCCGCAAGTTCGTCAATCTCCCGATCAAGGGAAGGCGGTATCTCGTAAAAGCCCATTTACTCTCCTCCGGATCCGCGAAGCACCAAGGCACTCACTTCGTCGGTCTGCTTCAGTTCATTTCTTGATAAGTACATGATAATTGTTTCCCTCTGCCGTCACGGACAACACCTCGTGCCCATGCTCCCGTGCCGTTCGAGGCACGTTTTCATGCGGTTCTTTGCCGGTCAACAGCACATCCAGCGTATCCCCCTTCGCCATTTGAGCAAGTTTCAGCTTTACCTTGACCATCGTCATTGGGCAGTGATCTTTTGTAATATCAAGTGTATCCGTCATTTTCCCCCGACCTCCGGCTAGATGAAAAGCACCTGTGCGTCCTCAGAGTACTTCAGAAATGTCGCAACACCAATCACCTCCGGAACATCGTCGTCCAGATCCTCTTTCCGTATGCCGAGAATATGCATCGACATTTCACAGGCAACCAGCGGTATACCCAACTGTTTTGCCGCGCTTACCAGCTCTTCGAGAGTCGCGACATTGCTTCTGCGCATCATCCCGGTCATCAGCCCGGGGCTGAGTCCTCCGAAATTCAGGCGGGAAAGCGGAAGCTTTGCACGCCCTCCCATGAGCACGTTGAACGCCCGGGCGAGAAACCCTTTTCCGAGGGGCTTTCTTCCTTTGCTCTTCTTGATAATGTTCAACCCCCAGAAGGTGAAAAACATCCGTACATCCCAGTTTACCGCTGCAGCCCCTGTTGCCAGGGTAAACGCTGCGACGGTTTTGTCGAAATCCCCACTAAAGCAGATAATTGACAGTTTTTTTACTTCCGGCATGACCGTCTCCTTTCCAGGTACTCACCTTTCGATGATTTCAATCTCTTCTTCCCGGGCAGCACCGGCCTTGATTTCAAACGCCTTCACCTGTGGCATTCCATCAGCCAATGAAACAATTATGTAGGTGATGTCGGGATCCACTGCCAGACGAAGGTCCTCGGC
>CAZEMW010000503.1:0-3592 GCA_964513105.1 uncultured Fibrobacterota bacterium | reverse complement strand
CCCACTTTGAAACGGTGTCTGTGCAGGATTCAGCATCGTAGAGCCGGGTTCATCAAGCAAATGGAGCCCATGTTCATACATCGGCCAGGATGCTTCTACGCCGCCGACATCCCACACCCGGTGTCCCAAAAGAGTGTCTTTCGTATGAAACAGGTGTGATCCGGTGGTAAGGTCAACCGCATCCAGGACTCTCATTCCAAGAGTTGGAGAAACCGTGACTCGCATCAAGCCGTTATCGAGAACGACCACTTTAATGTCGTCACGGACGATCACGCCCTTTGTGTCAAAATCCGGTATCCAGCCTTCACGTTCATTGCTGAACATGCCGTCGTCGGCATTGATCACCTTCGTTTCCCGGACAACGGAAACAGGCATTGTGAGTGTATTTTCCGTAACTGTCACGGGCTGAGCCGCGGAACCGGCGCCGCCGGGCAGTCCGAGACGAAGTACCAGTCCGAGTGTGGTGTCGCTGAATATCTCGATTTTGGCGTCGGCGTACCCCACCTTTTTTGCTTGGAGAATCTCGGCGGCTTCGTGTGTACGTGCCGAGGCGTGAGGAGAAACGGCAATCATTGTGGAGGCTTCGTTCTGCCAGTGATACCGATTGTCCAGCATCAGAGCGGTATTGCTGATCGATTGTCCTTTGTAATGAACTCTGCACAGCCCCCATCCGGGTACCAGTCGGTTGCTGTGGGGAAGGTCCAGGTTTGTCGCCTCTCCTTTTACTCCCTCCACCGTTGCGAAAAATGTCCGCTTCCCGGCTGCGTTGAAAAGCTCAATCGCAACGGTCCCGGTTAATCCCCGGATAGAGAGTCGGTTATCTTGAAATCCTATGTGACGTTGGTCGAGAGATGAGAGTCGGTGGGGTAGCGTCGATGATGCTCCCTCGAGCGAAAAACGCCCAAGACTGTCGGTACGTGTATTCCTTTCCGCTTTGACCAGCGAAACGGCTGCGCCCGCAACCGGGGCATTGGCCTGATCGATAACGCGGCCGGTAATCAATGCCGCAGATACCGAAAAATGGATAGCAGAAAGCAAAAGGAGACTAGTCGTCGCATCGAAGATTCGCTGAAATCGCATCGGGCCCACTCTTGGTGTTTTGTTGTCGTAGTATTCATCCATGTCGGGAAACACGTGGGTTGATGCGCAGTGTCTGTGCGGAGATTACACGCTCGGCGTCCATTTCAGCCTTAGGGGACAACTGAGATTATAGAAAACCGAAAGCCTGCCGACTTCTGAGCGTCGCCGACGAATTGCATCTCTGGGCAATATCGTTTTGACGATGCAGTGAGTCGGCAGGTATATACACGATACCAGGAAAGGAATTGTCGGGTATTGAGCTAAGGTTTGAAGTCGACTTGCGGCAAAGTCCTTCAAATGCCAATTACCATCGCCGGAGACCGTCCTCTGATTACGGCTCACGTCTCAACGGAAGTAGAAGATCGGTCCGGCCGGTTGTCGGGTTATGTTGCAGTCGGTACCCACGTGCCGCCGGCATTTCCGACCTCCCGGATCGTAGAAGAGCACCGCGCAGGTCGTATACCTGGTGAGCGGGGCCGGGCGAGTTGCATTCAATCGATTGCCAATCGGACTGCAACCCATTGTTGTTCAGAGACTTCCGGGAGACGACGGCGGTTACCTCACCGGTCGGACTCGTGAGAATGCCTTCGGTATCGGTCCACAGGTTCGCCGGATTCAGACCGTCTACAACGAGAATGTTGTTTATGGAAGAAATCCTGTCTGCCTCCTGGTCCCAGTACCAATTGACTTCCCGACTGTCGACATCGAACTGAAGGAACTGATGCCCTTCGCCGCCGTGTCCGTCTCCATGTCCCTGCCAATTGGCCACTACTACTCGTCCGTCGGGGAGAACCTGGAACCCGGCGAATTCGTGTGAATGGTCTTCCTCGCGTGCGGTGTATCCGGTCAAGGTACTGTCCCCATCGATTCTGATCAGTGAATTCCCGTACCCGGTACTGACCCAGACACAACTGTCGGAGACGCGAACTGCGGCATACACTTCTATAGTATTTGATGATCCCGATCGACTGCGGATCCGGATTATCGCACCATGGTGGTTACGACTCTAACAGAATACTCCGAAAAATCAGTCATGTCGTGCATACGGATCAGAAGAATACCACGGGCGGCCACTGCCGGAATTCTCATATTCACGCGTGTTCCACGCGGAACCCGTTTTCCAACGATCTCTCTTCCTCGGCAATCTACAACTGAGACCTGGAAGTCTCGATTCGCCGAACCGCCTACCGTTATCGATCTTCCGGAGAGGTGCACCGAAGGCCATTTGTCTACCCTTGAGCCACGAGTCACACGGTAATTGGATTCTCCCGAATTGCCTGCGCTGAGGGACATCCCGAGTTGCTCCAGGATTACCTTCTCTTCTTGCCAGTATCGATCCCTTTTCGCGAAAGCTTTCTCAATGTCTTTGCGTACACCTTCGTCTATTACGTTTTCCAGCCAGTCGCCGTGATAAGGGGCAGCGAGGTCGATCCAGCAAGCGATTTTGTCCATTTCTTCCCGGCTCAAAGAGACGTCGCTATGGCCGGTGGTGAGGGAATCCATCAGTCGGCTTTTCGCGGCACCTCGGGCGTACGGCGGTAATGGAGCGGCCTGTTCGTCGTACCAATAATATGAAAGTATAGGATTCTCCGGATTCTTATCGATGCCCGACCCATTTCCGCAGTCGTTACCAACTATGTAGCAATCCTTTTTGCTCGAAAAGTTCAGCAGTTCCAAATACGAGACATTCCACCCACGGCCCGCGACGGATATGAGATTACCCCGGTAATCCCGCATGCGCTTTCCATTTTTTGTTTCACCATTGTGGCAGCGTGTGCAGTGCTCATCCAGAATCGGCTGAACCTCCCTATCGTAGCTGAATCCACGGGCGGGACCATAGAACTCGTCAAGGGGTTTGGGGCCTTTTGCCGACGGAGTCATCGGTGGAGTCGTGACGTACTTGGATTCGTGGCACCCGGTACAGGAGCCGGTTTCGCCGGGCATGAATGTGGTCCATTCCCGCATGCTCTGCACCACCATACCGTTTTCGTCAATAGCTTGAAAGTAAATTGGGGTGTTTGCCGGTACCAGGCAGGCCACCGATCCGTCTTCGTGCACCGGCGTTTCGCCCAGTACCTGTTTTACATCCCAGGATGCGCCCACCAGTGATGCGGGGGGCTCGAATGTAGTTCCACCCGTCCCTGTTCTTGCGGTCAGACCCGCCGACGTAGGCCGATAGTCAAGGGCAACTACCCGCATCTTCTTCACGGTCCCTCGGGAGACCCCTTCCATGCCCCGGCCAAAATAGATGTCGGACACGTAACACTCGGCAGTGTTTTTCGAATAATCTACCGACGACGGAAGTACGGCCGGCTTCTCAATAACGATCGCCGGCTGTGTGCACGATACTTCCTGATCGTAGGCGAGTAGCTCACGTTGTCCGTCCCGCATCACAAAATAGAGGCCACAAATGCCCTTTTCTTCATAGTCGTGTTTCCCTCCGACAAGGTATGCGTTTTCGTCCAGGGGGAATGGAGAATTATAGGTCAGGGGAATGTCCTTAGGTTGATAC
>CAZEMW010000502.1:0-3595 GCA_964513105.1 uncultured Fibrobacterota bacterium | reverse complement strand
AATCTAGTACATGGGAACCCTCCGTGTCCAGCCCTATTTGTGGGTAATGATAAGCTGCGCCGGGGAGGGGTGGCCGAAGGCCGGGGTGAGGTCAAAGCTCCCCCGACATGCATTACACTTCACGCCACACAAAATTGAAAGAGATAACCCATGCCCTCTCACGACGAACTCGACTGGAATGTCAGCCCCGTCCCCGGAAGAAAAATACCGGAGACATAAACACTCCGACGTATGGTCCGCATACAAAGAAGGAAAGCGGGTGATTGAGTGAGAGGAAGGAGCGGTAGATGCTCTGAGTTGGGGAAGCCCGGAGGAAAACATGAACTCCGGACCTCACCCCCGGCTGACCCGGAGAGGGGAGACAAAATGGGAAAAACCCCGTGTATACCGAGAAAAAGTGTCTGTGGCACGCGGGGCCGCCCGGTGCGAACAATCTCACGGTCTTTGGCCGACATTGAGTTCCCGCTTTAGCCTCTTTCGGCTATCCTTTGCTTTCCTGACGTACACTCCGGCCGGTAGTGCGTTTGGGGTAGGGTTTGGAACAGTGGCTCCCCGCAAATCATACCGTTGAGTACGGCTCTCCCCATACTGCGACAAAGCAGGTACCCTGATGCGCGGGGGTGAAGCCTCCGTTGCCGTAATCAATCTCACTTTTCCCGCCCCCGCAAGGGAATCCAACCCAACCGGGCCGAAATCAATTGCTGAAGAAACAAACTTGTCGGCCAGGTTATCCGCCGAAAGGGAGTTGTCTTCCTGAAGAAGTATCGCGGCAAGACCGGCCACCACCGGCGAAGATGCCGATGTGCCCGATATCGTGCCGTACGACCAGTTCGCCATACCGTCGGGAGCAGCAATCTCCGGTTTCATCCGACCATCCGTGGTGGGGCCGTGACTCGAGTAATTGCGGATCGCAACCGTGTCGGTATCCCAGACGGCCGCCTCGACCGCCCCGACCGTGAATGCCCCGGACGCCGAGGCCGGATCCGCCATGCTGGATCCCATAACAATTTCGTCGAGTTGCACATTCTTCACGAAAAACGTCATGTCAAGCCCCTCCGGGTTGCGCCAGTAGCTCACTACCTTGATTTCCAGGTAGTATGTTGCGTCTTTCACTTCGTTCTCCCACGACACACTTTCCAGAGGATATGCAGTCATCCACTGTCGCATCTCGCTACTTGCCACCAGACTGTCGTTTTCGTCGTACACAAACAGATCAAAGTCGGTCATGAATGATGCACGAGTACTGTACTGATCCCAGTTCAGTACAATCGAAAGATCCCGTCCGGGATTCTGCAGTTTCATTCGGTTTGGTGTATTCGTGAAATCCAGTCGGTAATCCCGATCGGTATCCGTCCAGCTTCCTCGCCAGTGTGTCTCTGCTTTGTTTCCTGCGGCAACCGTCCAGAAAACCCCGTCTTTCTCGCGGGAATCATTGATAACGTCACTAACCGGACCGGTGCCGTCATAGTAACTGTAGCCGGTGAATGAAAGAGAGGCATTGGCCAGCCGAATGCCGTTTTTCCCGCAGTATTCGGCAGCATTTTCCAGGTCCAGCAGATCTCCTATTTTCAGGCAGTGCAATGTCGCACCGGGGGCAAGATCGGCCACCACTTCGGCGATTCCCGTGCCGTGCTTGCTTTGTGTCTGAAGGCCCGAATCGGTGAAATCGAATTTTTCGATCGCAAGGATTTCGGCACTGTCCATCGCCTCGGTCAGTCCCATGAATCCAAAGTCCACCACGGCAATATCGATACCTGAGCCGTCATAGCCGGCGCGCTGGTATCCGGCGGCGCCGGTCAGCTCAACGGCTTCCGACACGTTTCCACCCGTTCCGTACGAGGCGGGCTCGGGAAGAAGCGGGGCATGGATACGGGAGATTTGAGAATGTGTCGATAACGTACTCAGTTTCTCCACCGGTATTTCGACTCGAACGTATGATTTGGACGTACCGGTAACGGTTCCTCCGGCGCTTGTGATCGGCTCCCGATCAATTTCATGAGCAGTTTTCCCCTCAACGGGCTCACAGAGAACCGTTACCACGAATGCCCCGCCGGATTCTTCGAGGGGAAGTGAGGAGGAACGACGAAATTTGCTGAGAGCGGAATGACCTTGAGTACTGAGTGCATATAGATGAGCCACCGGACCATAGAGCTTGGCCGGTATTTCGGCGGAGTGGGACCCAAATGTCGGAGTGAAGCTGAACAGCAATATGGCAAACAGTGTCGATCGACCGCACATGCACTACTCCTCGGGTTGTCTTACTCGGTCTCGCCGGCTACGGCGGGAGCCCTTGTTTTATTATACCGCATAAATGACATGACCGGGTATAATCTTCCGAGGACAACCTTTTTTCGTTCTCCAGTGTCCTGTTTGTGTTCTCAGCCGACCTGATCGTGGTGTGATGCGGAAAAGTGCTTGGCGGTGCAAATCGGGAAATGGCGAGATTCAGCCCGCCATGGGGCATGTTCCGCCTCCACAGCCTGACGAGGCCCCCGCGCAGCTTCCGGCGGACGGGCATGCGGGTTGTGACGAACTGCTGCCCATATGGCCGGCGAAAACCGAAAGCTGCTTCTGCGTCTCCGACGAGGAGCATTCAGGGCAGTCAACAGATCCCTCATTGCTCCGCGACACCAGTTCTTCAAATTTTGCGCCGCACGATTGGCATTTGTATTCGTAGATAGGCATTCTTCTTCTTTTCCTTTCGGTTGTCGATCAGGATTAGGCCGCCTCGAAGCGGCAGGTGCTGAAATACCTCTGATCCCTAAAATATACCGCGGAAAGGGGGAAATAGTACCGACCCGTTCGGCGTATTATTTTGAAAGGCTCTCAAGCACCTCCACATGCGCCGACAAACAGATGATTCGATTTCAGGTGTGGGAGAATTGGGGGTGAAGGCATCAAAATGATTAAAAACCACATACCCCGGACTGCAAATTGTCATGGAGGCCGCTGATGGAGATGGTTTTGGGTTTCCTGAATTCCGTGTGGACCACTTTTCTGGATATGGCACCCTACCTGCTTCTAGGATTGACCTTCGCCGGCCTTCTGCACGTTCTTGTAAGCAAAAAGATGATCAGCCGGCATCTGGGCGCGAGTAGTTTTGGATCGGTTCTGAAAGCCGCCGTATTGGGAGTACCTCTTCCGCTTTGTTCGTGCGGCGTTGTTCCCACTGCTCTTTCGCTTCGACGGAGCAAGGCATCTCAGGGAGCTACGGTGTCCTTTCTGATCTCTACGCCTCAGACGGGCGTGGATTCCATCATTGCGACTTATGGACTTCTGGGGCCGGTTTTTGCCGTATTCCGTCCGTTCGCGGCGTTGCTCATGGGAATAGCGGGAGGGATTGCGGCCAATCTGACCGGTGTCTCCAAGAATGCGCGGGAATCTGGGGCAACCGGTGGCTTGGGAGGAAGCTCGTGTGCCGTTGAACAACCGATCCCCTCTTCCATAGCCGGCAAGGTGAAAACGATGATCAGGTACGCCTACGGCGAATTTCTCGACGACATTTCGGTGCAGCTTCTTGTCGGCATTGTGATCTCGGGGGCAATTTCGTTTTTCGTACCCGCCGATTTCTTTACCCGCTACATCGGAAATGATC
>CAZEMW010000501.1:0-3616 GCA_964513105.1 uncultured Fibrobacterota bacterium | reverse complement strand
TCCTGGAGGAAATGCGTGATGAGGAGGGAGGATTTCATTCGGCTCTCGACGCGGATAGTGAAGGTAAGGAAGGTATTTACTACCTCTGGACCGCCAATGAAATTCGGGAGATTTTGGGGGAAGATGCGGATCTTTTCATGCATGCGTATTCTATTCGCGAAAAAGGAAATTTTGCCTCACCCGAGGAGTATCACCGCGGGCTCAATATTCCTCACCGAGACGCAATGACCGCGAATCCGACAATTCAGACCACCGAGATGGAAGAAGAGCGTCTCGCAGCTGCCCGGGCCCGCTTGCATGAGGTCAGAAAAAAACGAGTCGCTCCGGGGATTGATGATAAAATAATCACCTCCTGGAACGGATTGATGATTTCGGCACTGGTGCGGGGATACCGTGTTTTCCGAAAGAGCACCTACCTGGAATCGGCACGTTGCGCGGCACAGTTTATTCTGGACGACATGCAGAAATCCGATACCCTCCACCGCACCTTTCGGAAAGGTGTTGTCGGGGAGCCTGCGTACCTTGACGATTACGCCTCGATGATCCAGGCATGTATCGACTTATACGAAGCGACATTCGACTTTGCCATGATTGAGACTGCCGATGGACTGACTCGTATGATGATTGAACTGTTTCACGATGAAAAAAAAGGTGGTTTTTTCTACACATCACACCGGCACAGGTTTCATTTGGCCAAGACAAAGCCACTCTACGATGCAGCACTACCCTCGGGAAATGCCTTAGCAGCCCAGGGGCTTCTTCGGCTGGCCGTAATGCTTGACAATGATGATTACCGTCATATCGCCGAGCGCACGATACTTCTATCGCGGGGGGAATTTGACCGGGTACCCTCGGCTTGTGCATCAATGCTCCAGGGCCTTAGCAGGCTCGTACTCGCAGGGTTCGAGGTCGCCCTGATCGGTCCCCACAGAGATCCACGCACGCAACAGCTAATCCAAACGGTTCAGGAGGTGTATCTGGCCAACGGGTCGCTTGTGCATGTAGATCCTTATGCGGAAAATGCAACCACCGTCCGAGACCGTATGCATTTTCTGGATGGGAAACAGATGGTTGACTCAATCCCCACCGCGTATGTTTGCGTAGATTATGCCTGTCGTCCCCCGATCACCGATCATATTGAACTGGCGGCGTATATTCGTCATTACTCAACGGAAAAGCCCAAGGTATGATCTATCCGGCGCTGGTAAACGAAATCACTAAAAGGATAGATCTAAACGCGATTGTTGAGTAGCACTTAAGCGTTTACGGCTTATCGGCAATCGCAGACCAGAGGGAATTCGAGTGGGCGATGAATGCTGGGAGAAATGGAGTACACAGACTGTTCTGCCGCTTATCAAACAAGTAGAGGAGGCACGTATGGATGCCGGTAGAAACCAAAAAATCGCTTTTCTGTTGGGGGTCTTCGTGATCGTCACCGGTCTCGAGGCAGATCGATTCAAAGGTCATTGGTACGACGGCAACGCTGAGCTTGCAACATACCGGATCGAGGAGATGCGGTATGGAGAGTTACGCAACGGCGTTCGAGTTATGGTTTTCGTAACTGAACCAATGCGGCTCGCTACCCATATCAAACCGGATGAAAAACTTCCCGACGACGAGCAAATAGCCGTGATAAAGCTGAACGACCTCTTGAAATTCCCGACAGGGGTCTATGATTACTCTATTATGACATCCACCTTTTCCTCAGTTGAGAAAAAGAACGATATACCACTGATGAGCGCTATGAAAGTTGCGTTCTCAGGACAGGAATGGTGCGGTCAAGTTTACGAGCGCTACATACGCAAGAGCAAAACCTTTTCCGGAGAGCTGTTCAGCTATTTCGAATCGGAAGGCGAAAAGGAATTTGCCATTCCTCTTGACAACAACCCCGAGCCCGAAGAAAACCTCTGGATACTGATCCGCGAACTGAAGGAACCATTTCTGCAGCCGGGACACAATCGACGGCTCAGGCTTATTCCCTCAACGTGGCATCGAAGAAAGACCCACACTTCACCACGAGTTGTTGAAGCCATGGTGACAAAATCGAAACCAACCAAAGTACCTACTGCTCTCGGCACTCTCAAAGCCCACGAGTTCACCTGGAGCTACGAAGACGGCACGACATCGGTACTGGTGGAAAAAGCGTGGCCGCACCGGATACTATCATGGAAAGAGCGCGACGGAGGGAGCGGAACGGTCCTGAGGGTTAGACGAGAGCCATACTGGCGAATCCATGATAATGACGACCTGCATGTCAGAGACAGTCTCGCACTCAAACGCGTTTACCACACCTACTCGGGACCCGCGAAGGTCGAGTACGCCTCACCCGATTCTCCGGAGTCACCTACCCCCCGGGAAGCCGAAACCCCGTTAGGCGACTACGAAAAAAAGGATAAATAGTGCCTGCCCGGAAGGTTGCAGTGATTCTATGGACGCCGCCCAATCCCGTACTTCGAAATCAGGCTTACTCCATTGGAAGGAGAATGATAGATGACTTCAAGACCGACAATCGGGTTCATAGGGACCGGTGTCATGGGAGGGCCGATGGCACGGCATCTCATTTCAGCCGAATACTCAGTCTCCATTTATAATCGAACGAAAGAAAAATCCGAAGGGCTTCTGAAAGATGGAGCCGATTGGTGCGATTCGGTAGCCGATGTGGCCCGGTGTTCAGACGTGGTGATCTCAATGGTGGGTTTCCCCGCCGATGTGGAGGAGATTTATTTCGGTAGCGACGGGATTCTGGAAAACGCCTCTCCGTCCACAGTGACGATCGACATGACCACCTCCGCCCCTGCTCTGGCAAAGCGAATTCATTTTGAGGGCATGAAAAAGGGAGTACAAGCTCTCGATGCTCCGGTTTCAGGCGGCGATCGTGGAGCTCGCGAGGGAGCCCTTTCTATTATGGTTGGCGGTGACAAAGAAGCATTTGAACGCGTGCTTCCGCTACTCAAACTTATGGGTAAAAATATCGTTTATCAGGGTCCTGCCGGAAGCGGACAGCATACGAAGATGTGCAACCAGATTGCCATCGCATCAAACATGATAGGTGTATGCGAAGCGCTCGCCTATGCCAAAAGGAGCGGACTTGATCCTCGCACCGTACTGAAAAGTATAGAGTCGGGAGCCGCCGGAAGCTGGTCCCTCTCCAACCTTGGTCCCAGAATGATTGAAGGCGATTATGCGCCCGGATTCTATGTCAAGCATTTTATCAAGGACATGCGGATAGCCGCCGAATCGGCCGATATGCTCGATTTCCAAACCCCGGGGCTTGATTTGGCGCTGCAGTTGTATGAAAGGCTTGCTTTGGAGGGTGGAGCGGACAAGGGTACGCAGGCACTGATGAAGCTGTTTTGCGCCCCCCGGTAACCTACCCGGTTTCGAGATGCAGAAACAACGTGATTTGATGGAGTAACTGAATCCTTGGTTGGCAACAGGTTCCGAGACATTGTACCGCCGATCCAATTGCTCGGGAATCTATTCTCTCAGGTAATCTTCCAGCTCACGAGTCAGTTTCTTCGTAATCGTCCGGGCGTTGCGGTCCAGCACTCTCTCGGTTCTTTCGGCCATCCACTCCTCTTCCCATTTATCCGGGGTCAGTAATCCGGTAAAGGAG
>CAZEMW010000500.1:0-3643 GCA_964513105.1 uncultured Fibrobacterota bacterium | reverse complement strand
TACTCAGTGAAGCCGAAGGCGAAACGGTACTCGTACTCAGCGAAGCGGTACTCGGTTTTTCGGTTTTTCGGTTTTTCGGGGTTCGGGGTTCGGGGTTGACGGATGACGGGTGGCGTACCGACCGACTATCACCTCGGCATTTCGATCTTGATCAGTGTTGCGTTCGCAGTTTTTCCGGGATCCCTTCGGGGGACCATTCAGAGCGGCCCAAGGCCCGGGTCATTTACCGCTCAGAGTTGAGATTGCCGACTATTTCGGCGATCGCGGTGATATGGGCCGGAGTTGTGCCGCAGCATCCACCGATAATTCCGGCACCGGCTTTGATCAATTGCGGTACAAGAGACGCCATATCATCAGGGGTCTCCGGAAAGACCGTTTCCCCGTCAACAATCTGGGGGCTCCCCGCATTCGCATGTATGAGAATCGGGACGGAAGAATCCACCGCTCGGAGCTCTTCGACGATTTCGATCATTCCCGCCATGCCGTTTCCACAATTCGACCCGATAACATCAACACCTTCGGCCAGAACGGCCTCCGCCGCCTGGGTGGGCGAAACCCCCATCATGGTGCGATACGTATTGTCAACCGTTCGCTCAAAGGTAAAGGTAGAGATCACTTCCAGACTGGTGTTTTCCTTTGCCGCTCTAATCGCACAGAGCGCTTCGTCCAGAGCGGACATTGTCTCCACGCAGACCGCGTCGGCCCCGCCACGCTCCAGAGCCATGATCTGTTCCGCGAACGCGTTGTAGAGATCCTCCTCTGTCACATCCCCCACAATGAGCATCTTTCCGGTAGGCCCGGTTGATCCGATAACCACCGCCCGCTCTCCGGCAGCCTTTTTCGAAATTGCCGCCGCCGCTTCGTTGATCTCCGAGCATTTGTCGGAAAGTCCGTAATGGGCCAATTTGTAGCGTGAGCCGCCAAAGCTATTTGTCCCGACCACTTCGGCTCCGGCATCTATGTAAGCCCGGGCTGTCTTAGATACTCTGTCCGGATGTTTTACGTTCCAGGATTCCGGACATTCACCGGGCTCGAGGCCTAGGCTGTGAAGAAACGTTCCCCATGCGCCGTCGGACACGAGAATCGTACCGGCTCGGATTTTTTCACTGATCTTCTTCATAGAGTTTTACTCCGTTCACGTTGAGCATTTGGACCGAGAAAGCGTACCGTTCAGGTCCGGAAACCTGGTTGGAATCGGCACGCCCGGGGTCCGCACGCTCTACTTTGCATTCTCTGCGAACTGTTTGCGATGTTGCATCCCATACCGATAGGCCTCGTCGAGGAATGCTGCGATGTTTTCAAGTGGTGTACCCGATACGATGCCGTTTCCCGCGGCGATACACATGCCGCCGTCGGGGCGGTCGAATGTGTCCATGAGAAACCGGACTTCCTCACGCACTTCATCGGGCGATTTTTCCTGCAGAATATGTTGTACGTCGATTCCCGCCAGGAAGGATATTTTGTCCCCGAAATCTTGCGCCACGGAAACCTCATCCATGGTCCCTTTCTGCACGGGATGAAATATGTCGACTTTGGCATCAACCAAATCACCCAGGATCTCGGTATTATTGCCGCAGCTGTGAAGCCACCAATCCATATCGAGTTGCTTCAGGGCTTCTCCAACCTGCGCATAGTACGGTTTTATGAACTCCCGAAACACTTCCGGCGGCATCATCAATTGCGTCTGATGCCCCAGATCGTCACTTGTCCAGAAGCCGTCGGGGCCGAATTCATTGTGGGCAAATTGCAGAAACCGTATGTACGAGTCCGCCAAAGCCAGATTCAGCTTGTGAATGCTCTCCGGATAGAGGTAGTAATCCGTCATCAGGTTTTCCATTCCCCTAATCTCCCAGGGGCGCTCATAGAACAATCGCCACTGCAGGTAAATGAAATACCGATCTTCGGATTTGCTTTTCTCCGCCGCCTGCCTGCAGATTTCGTAGGTCTCCGGTTTTCTCTGAAAGTAGTCCTGTGGCGTCGGCAGTTTGTCGATGAATTCATCGAGCTTTTCCCAATCGTCGATAACTACGGCGGAGTCGTGGGAAGCTGATTTCCGCAGCTCCCACGAAAGCCCCATTTCGTCATATTTATACGGCCATACGTCAAGAAATTCAGCATCGGAATACTGTTCAAGATCGTGCAGTCGGTTTCCGTATTGTTTATTGAGACCTTCTCCCCACCAGGTGGCCTTTATCATGGGAATGCGAGACGGGCGTTCTCTTCTCACCGCCTTCCGCACTTCAGTTTTGCTCAAAGGCTGAAACACACTCTCGGACATAAGTCACAGCTTCCTTGTTCAGTTTTTTCTTTTCAATTCGCGTTTGTCTCAAGCCACTCCACGGCCCCTTGCGGTTCAGGAGAGTAGCAATCGGCGCCGTACTGGTCCGCGAATTCCCGGGTAAGCGGTGCACCACCGACACAGATTTTCGTATCCGGCGATTCCTCTTTGATCGCGGCAACCGTCTTCTGCATGTTTGCCATAGTCGTTGTCAACAGGGCGCTCAGCCCCACAACGCAACCGGGATGCTCCTTGATAGACTCAAGAAACTTTTCTATTGAGACGTCGACCCCCAAATCGACAACCTCCCACCCCGCCCCTTCGATCATCATACCCACCAGATTCTTGCCGATATCGTGCAGATCACCACTTACCGTCCCAAGGACAAACACTCCTTTTCGCTTTATCGCTCCCGACTGAAAATGGGGCTTGAGGTGTGCCATCCCCGCATTCATCGCTTTCGCCGCCATAAGCACATCGGGCACAAAGACCTTGTTCTCTCTGAATTTCACCCCAATTTTCTGCATCCCGATCACTAACCCATTTGACAGAACGTCTTGAGCCGACAGTCCCTCCTCAAGCGCCGAAGCCGTAAGCTCGTCGGCACCGTCCTGCCCTTTCATATCCGGCGGGAACGGGGAAGCCTTGTTGATTTTCCCTCTCTCAACGCAGGTCGCAATTTGATTCAACAATTCACTCATAAAACACTCTCCTCTGTCAGGAATATCAAAAATCAAAAATCAAACTTCAAATCCGAAATCCGAAATCCGAAATTCCTTCACGTTTCTCTGTGTATCAACTCCGGCTGCACAACGTACTGAGAAAAGCCGGTGTCACCTCCGCCGATTCGTGTCATGATGATATCAACTGTTTGCAGAACCATTTCTTCGGTTCGGGGATCGATCGAGGTGATGGCGGGAGTGAAATACCGTGCGATTTCGGTGTTTCCATAGCTGACCAAACGGGCGTGCAACGGAATACTGAGGCCCTGTTCCTTGAGCCGCCCGATAATGCCGACAGCGTCGGTATCGTCGCAGCAGAAAAAGCCTTCGATTCCTCGCGTTTGCACGAATTCCCGATCCACCCGTCCGGCGTGCTCCACCACGATCGGCTCGACATCGGGGCGCCGTATGCGCATGTGATCCAGGTACGCCTCTTCCATCATTTCCTGTACCAGATTTCTATCCGCCCATATTTCGTTGCGAACGAACGCGATAGACCGGCTTGTGGTCTGAAGCAGGTACCGCATGCCGCGTTCTACCCCCAGATCATAACTCTGCACTACGTAGGGGAAAAAGGAGCCGGCCATGGTATGGTCAAGAAGGCTGACCACCGTATTTGATGTTTTCAGCCGCGAGTAAAAGG
>CAZEMW010000499.1:0-3649 GCA_964513105.1 uncultured Fibrobacterota bacterium | reverse complement strand
GAGGGACGATGGGTCCATTACTGGTCCAAAACCGTTTACGAAGGGCCGCGCACGCATTCCATACCCGCACCTCTGGGAGAGGCGCCCCTGTTCGTTGCTGAGGGGAAATTGCTGCCGATGTACACCGGAGAAATCGAAACGCTGGTTAAGGAAGACCGTGAGGATCTGCATGGATGGGATGAGGCCAACAGTATCATGGATGTACGCTTTTTCGGCGACGGCTATGATTCACTCACCCTCTGGGACGGCACGCATATCGAAGTGCGCAAATACGGCGATTCCTGCGAGTGCTCGGTCACCGGCGATACCGTCGGGCGAACGTACAACTGGGTGGATTGTGAAAAGGTGAATGTCGGCGCCGTCAACCAAACGCCGAAAATGACGCCGGCAGTAACTTTTCGGGTAATGGAAGCTGGACTAAGGATTATGAACCCGGGTGGGAAGGAATTGAGAGTCTCGCTGTACTCGCTCAACGGTAAAAGAATCGTGCAAAACGAACTATCGCCTGCGCAGCGTTCTGTGATGATCCGGCGCGGACATTCGGGCCGACAGATGATGCTTCTGACCGCGGAGAGCAAACAGGGAGATCGCGTTGTTCGGAGGATAACCTGGTGAGGAGACTCAAATTGAACTTGAATCACCAAAGGCTGATAGTAGGACTGGTGCTCCTGCAATCCGTTACCGTAACTGGGCAGTATTTTGACCCGGACCACATACAGGATCTCCGGTTCAGGCTGTTGATTTCCTACTTTCAGGAATACCGCACCTTTGACATGTCTATTGCTCCCGCACAGACAACCGCTCCGGAGAGTCTGCCGACACGCTTGTCCTCCCCCGTCGTTGGTCTCTCCGGTTTCCTTCTTCAATACAACAATGCATCTGTCTACCTCGCGGGGAGCTTCACCGAAAAAGACAATCCGATCGCGGACCCTGATGCCAAAGCCACATCGAGCTTGCCGCCGATTTCCATGTGGCATTCGAAGATCCAAAAAACAACCTGCAGCGAAAAGCGATCGCGGACGATCTTCCCTGGAAATCGCAATCGGTATATGGCGCGGCAACGGTCGTTTTCGGGCTCAGATCAGCAATCGCGGCACTGGAATTTGCCCCCGTGGATCAGTGAGTGGCGCCTGTTTGTTATCTGAAACCACCAGTCATGCGAGGCAAGACCTCGCCCGATGGCCCTATTTTGAGCCATTCGTAACCTTGGCGTTACCAGCAAAGGACAATTTTGCCGGCAAATACCGGATAAATCCGGTATACTTACTTAGTGCCCGTTTGAAAGCAACCCGGTCATCTCGACTCCGCTCGATGACCGGGTTGTTTCCGGACCGGCACTACATATGTTAGTGGTTAAATGATGAGCAGAATCGGCGATTCCGGAGATTCCAGTGGACATATACCTCTTCGATAACTACCGCAAAGTACTCGAAGTCGCGTTTCGCGAGAAGAAGAAGCAGGATTCCCGGTTCTCGTATCGCAAATTCGCCGAACTCGCCGGCATCAAAAACCCCGGATGCCTGCACGACGTCATAAAAGGCAAGCGCCCCCTCAGTGAACGACTGACCGAGAAAGCAATTGAAATATTCGAAATCAAAAACGCCCATGCCGACTATTTCAGACTGCTCGTGGCATACGGAAATGAGCGAGACCCGGTCCTTCGTCGGGCACTATACCGCGAAATGGAGCGCAAGCGCGCGTACAGCCGTTTTTTCAAGCTGCACGGCGGACAGGTTCGATACTATCAGGACACGGTGTATCCGTTGCTCATAGCGGCTCTGGAAGCGCACCCGATTCGAGAAGAATACGAGGACCTCGGGAGATTTCTCGATCCGACGCTACCGGCGGGAAGAGTGGAAAAGTGCATCGGTGAGCTATGCTCGTGGGGGTTGGTGCGACGTGACGACGACGGTATACTGAGAGTCGTGCACAAGTTTCTCAAGCCGCCGAAAACACTACGGGAACTCGTGCGCGGGATGAACAAGATGTGGCTTGAGCAGGCTACCGAAGCACTCGATCGCATTGACCCGGACGATCGCCACATAAGCACTATTCTACTAAGCGTATCCGACGACGCACGAAAAAGAATTCTCGACAAACTCGAACGATTCCGAAGTGAAATCTTTGAAATCGCCGAAAACGATGCCAATGCCGATAGTATCATGCAGCTCAGCCTGGCTTACTTTCCGAAATCGAAGAGTGATATATGAAATACACGATCGCGGTACTCTGGACATTCCTTCTGATGCTCTCGTGTTCGGGACCGACCGAACAGGCTTCCGGAGCCCAGGATTTTCCCAACTCAATGACTGTCGCCATGAAGTCCGCGCACGACGTGGCAGGCATGCATTCGGAATTCGAGGGGTATGAGCGCGTCGGCAACTCTCTCCGTGACTCGCTTCTGCAGGGGAAACATCAACAAGAACCCGACGACACTCTCGGCAAAAGGGCCGCAACTCAGGCGTTCGATACCAGCTGGTGGGATTACGACGACACCGCTTCGGGAACCGCTACCTTTATAAGGCATACCGGAGACTCGAGCCAGTACAAATACGATACTACTGTGGTGCTGTACGACGATGCGGCCCGAGATATCTTTGTGGGTAACGAGCGGACAATCTCTCGAAACGATCTTCAGGTCTGGCCGCTGTATGATTTTTCGATCAGTACGCGTCGACAGAACACGGATACCGCCGGTTTCTACGAACGAGGCGTGGTGGAATACGACTTCGCACGAACCCCGGAAGGACGTACCCGGTACATTTTTTACTATCGAGCCGGCCCCGACGGAAGCTTTGAGCAATGGCTTGACAACGTGAACGACTCTTCGGCCATACTGGAGTATGCCGGCGACGACACGTTAACCTGGAACTGGGCGGCCGATGTCGATGGAAACGGTGCTCTCTGGAGCTACGGCGCAATCGTGCCCGACACCGTGCTGTACCATGGAATCGCATTTGTCGATACCACCCAACCGGATCTGCAGCGCGGCGAAATGTGGGCATTCCTCCAGCTGCACCCGTACGACTTGCAGCGATCAATTCCCCTTCGATTCACCTATGAAAGGCTTCTTGAGACCGGATTCCACGAGGTGTTCAAGGGAGGTGGGTATCGCGCCGATTCCACCGCGGCTCCCGGAGAGCCGGCATGGATCACCATTACACAGACAATGCCGCCGGGAGATTCCATCTCCTCCGCCTTTCTCGATCTTGACGTCATTATGGATCAGGAGCCATTCCTGCCCGATGCCCAGAGCAAAATGACGGTGTATGAGGCCGATGTGCGATACCGATCGGGATCGGTGCAAAAACTCGAACTGACATTCCTGGCCGACAGCCCGGTCGTTCAGGGAGACAGTCTGCTGACCGGCAAACTCTCCGTACGTTTTCTCTTCAAACAAGGATTCCGAACCTACTTCCAGGGAAGAATCGAAAAGAACCGCATTCGGGGAGAGTACGAAGCCGAAGACAACAAGACCTATACGGTTCGCGTTGAGCCCGACGGTACGGTGGTGAGGGAGTGAGATTACCGAAGAAGCAGGCTAGGGTGGTGTCCGACAATTGGCATGAATTCAGGCGAGGCAATTGTCGATCGCCACACTAGTAGAGCGTTTCCGAAGTAACGTTACTGAATCGGTGAGCGATCAGTG
>CAZEMW010000498.1:0-3649 GCA_964513105.1 uncultured Fibrobacterota bacterium | reverse complement strand
AAGTACCATTTCATACGAAAAGGCCGAGTCCCGCAAAGAAGGATGCAAAAAGGGCAGCCAGTCCAAGAAACCCAAAAAGAACATCGATGTTTTCTGAGATCCAGGTAGACACAAGTATCCCTCCAGGTTATCTTCACGGGCCGAACGCTCATCTCTCTTCTATTCGCGATTCGTCGGCTCTGTAAACGGAAGCATAAGACTACACAAATCCTGTGCCGGCAAGCCGCCGGTATTGGAAGGGCGACGGCTTTGCCGTTGCCGCTCAGAGGTGGTTTCGTCAACTTCGAAAGGCTGGAGGGCATATATAGAATTGCGGTCCAGATATGAGGCGGACAGTCGAAGCGAGATGAGCCGGAACTCTGCCGTCTTCGGGAGGATTCGGCCGGTTCGCCTTGGCGTAGATGCCAAGTAGATTTCCGCAACCGAGAAACGCGATAGGGGGCGGCACATGAGGGCCATGGACGCGTTTGTAAGCCGGCACACCAATTGATTGAATTAGCCGATTCAGTGCTATGCACGGTGTGAAGCCGGGATACATTCGTTGGGCATGATCTGGAGAGGGCTATGCGCAAAATAAAGAGTAACGGACCGGTGACGTTTGCTGAAAAGGCGCCCAAATCACGTAATATGCGGAACAAGCTGGAGGAGTCGCCGCTGCACTACGAGGGTTCAGCGTATATAGAGAAAGACAGGGAAGACGGCGGGGCGCATCAGACGAAAGGAATCAGGATCGGCTCGGTATCGATTGACGGTACTCAGGAGTCCACTCAATTCTGTTCTCAGACTTCGTCCGTTTTGATTATCGATCATTTTGCTATTATTGGTTCCCGGATGCGGGAAGTGCTGGTTCGGGGAGGATTTGATGTCGAGATCGTTCGAGATGCCGGTTCCGCAAAAACAATCATCAATAAATTGATGCCCGACCTGGTGTTGCTCGCGGTTCGCACGGGCTCGGATGATTCTCTTGCTCTCATTTCCGAGATTTGCGCTCGAAGTGATACCGACACGGTGGTGCTGGCGGACCGACACAGTGGGGTCAGATACGACAGAATTGCCGCATACGGTGCCGTAGACCTGATTCTTCTGCCCCAACCCGGGGAGCACATTCTGGAACGCCTGCTTCGCATTCTCCGGGAACGAACTCTTTTGCGTCAACGAGACTCCACCTTACGACATTTACGCGATGCCCATCAGCAGCTTCGCGACGCGTACCTGGACACTATCGATCGACTGGTAATCGCATCGGGATACCGTGATGATGCCACCGGAGATCATATCGCGAGGATCGGACGATACGCCGCTCTAATGGCACTCAAGCTGGGGCTGTCGCCTGCAGAGGTCCGGAATCTGAGGTATGCGGCACCGATGCATGATGTCGGTAAGATAGGAATCCCCGATCGTATCCTGTTTAAACCATCGGAGCTGACACGGGGTGAATACGAAATAATGAAAAGTCATACCGAAATAGGGGCGGGCATTCTTTCGAAATCGAAATCCGAAATCCTTCAGTTGGGACGCCAGATTGCAGTATCACATCATGAGGACTGGGACGGCGGCGGCTATCCGTTCGGACTTTCGGGAAAGAGCATCCCACTCTGCGGGAGAATTGTTCGGATCGTAGATGTATTCGATGCGTTAACTTCCTCGCGACCCTATAAAGACGCATACCCCGTCGATTTCGCAATTTCGATTATCAGTAAAGAGAGAGGCAGGAGCTTCGATCCGACATTGACCGATCTGGTGGTGAAAAACGCGGACGCGCTGGCTCAGATCCGTGTGGACGTGGCGGCTGAGCGGACGTCGGTATCGGGATCCTGGGAAATCAGCCAAAGGGATCAAGATGACTACCCGGACTTTAGAAACACATATTGACAGTATTGCAGGTGAAACAATAGAGTTTGACAGCGGCCTTCTGTGGGAACTGCTCGATACGCTTTACGACGGCTTATGCATGCTTGATTCCGAAGGGCGCGTTGCCTGGTGGAACCGGGGTGCCGCGGAGATAACAGGGTATGCCTCGGCCGAGGTGCTCGGACTACGACTCGAGGACAGAATTCTTCTACATGTCAGCCATGATGGAAAAGAAGACCGTATGCTCGATGAGGGCGAAAGCATAGTTGCCGATACACTTTTCGACCGTGAAGGCCATGAAGCAACCTGTTCCTTCGTGCACAAGGAAGGACACTGGATGCGGGTGCGGGCACGCACCATGACCGTCGGGGTCAAAGAGAGTGGCATCCGTGGCGTTATCCTGGTGTTCTCCGACGATCTCAAAATGCCGTCGATAAAACAGCGCCTTCGCGAACTACGTCACCTGGCGCTTTTCGATCCACTGACCGAACTTGGCAATCGTCGATATGCCCAGATGAGCCTTCGGGTGCGTATCGATGAAATGCGCCGGTATGGGTGGCCGTTTGGAGTACTGTTTATCGATCTGGACCATTTCAAAAGGATAAACGATACTCTCGGGCACGAAGCAGGGGATCGCGCCTTGCGGATGGTGGGAAAATCACTGTCGCACAACGTCCGCCCCTTTGATGTCGTCTGCCGCTGGGGAGGGGAGGAGTTCGTCATTATTGTCGCCAACATCCGGCTTGCCCAGCTATCCGGCCTTGCGGAGAACTTACGTTCACTGATCGCCAATTCCTGTTTTGTGGACGGTGTCGATCGCGTGCACCTGACAATCTCTACCGGAGCCACTACGGCGCGCGAAGGAGATTCCGAGACCGCCCTGATCGAACGAGCCGACCACCTCATGTACCTCAGCAAAAACAAAGGCCGAAACCGGGTGGAATCTGAATAAATAGCGGCTGTCCGAAAACTCCCGTTCATCGAGTCCCGAATTAACTGCGGAAAGACGAACCCCTCGCGAAGCCGAGGATTTTCGGACAGACACTTGGTAACCGATCCTCCCCCAACCACATCAAAACGGACTCGGACTCGGACTCGGATTCGGATTCGGATTCGGACTCGATCTGCCCTGACATCCCGAAAAGCTCAATTTCGATTCCGACACCGATTCCGACACCGATTCCGAATAAGGGGGGGAGCGCGGCGGGTAGAAATGTCAAAGGGACCTGTCGAGTAATATCAACAGGCCCCCGATCTATGTAAACGGCTCCCACAGAGAGAAGCCGGGCTCTCAGATTGGCGAAGGCGGAGGATCATGGATTCGCGGTTCGTTCACTTGGCGCGCCCTTCTGTCCCGTTTTTTTCGGACATAAACCGGGGCTTCCTCTTTGCGGACGAATTGCGCGACTTGCGTCGGTATTTCTTAGTTCTCCGCACAAAGAACATCTTGATCAGGACTTATCCACTAATGCAAAGATGATGCCGAACCGAGTTTGTGCTCCATTTATTGGAAAAACGGCCAATTCACCTTTCAGGACGAATCCCGGGTTTCATCATGAAACGATGTGGGTGTTTCAAAATGCACAGTCGGTAAAGATCATGAGATGAAGCGAACCCGACCTGGAACCTTCGGCGCAACTTATCAGCCGCTCGGCGCAGTAAGGGGGGGACTTCGTGGGGTGAGACGATGCGCTCGGGCGGGATACGGTGAGGATTGCGTACGGTTTGAGGCAGCATTAATATTTAGTGCCTGTCCGAAAACCCCATTCGGCGCGTCGACCGGCTGCGAAAGCTCCTG
>CAZEMW010000497.1:0-3649 GCA_964513105.1 uncultured Fibrobacterota bacterium | reverse complement strand
CCTTCAACGTCGCCACAATCTTATCCACCGACTGCTCAACACTCAGCACATCGGTCTCGATCACGACTTCCGGGCTTTCCGGTTCCTCGTACGGCGAGTCGACTCCCGTGAATTCCTTGATTTCGCCGGACTCGGCTTTTTTGTACAAGCCCTTGGGGTCGCGTTTCTTGCAGACATCGAGACCACAGTTGACGAATACTTCCACGAATCGGCCCTCGGGCATGAGGTCGCGGACGAAATTCCGGTCGGCGCGGAATGGGGAAATGAAGGTGCATACCGTTATGGAGCCGTTGTCGAAAAACAACTTGGCGACTTCACCGACACGACGGATATTCTCCCGTCGATCCTGATCGGAGAAGCCCAGATCGCCGCAGAGCCCGTGGCGAACATTGTCGCCGTCGAGCATCATGGTTTTCACCCCGTCACCGAACAACCGTTTCTCCAGAGCCTTGGCAATAGTGGATTTTCCGGAACCCGAATACCCGGTGAACCACAGGACCGCGGCTTTGTGACCGTTGAGCGCCTCGCGCTGTTCGCGGGCAATGTGTTGCGTTTCCCAGGAGACGTTGGTCGACTGCCGTCGTGAGATCGCACCGGCCGCTTTCGACTTGAGATCATCGATATTGACCGTGGTCCCCCGTATCATGCCGGCGGCGGCGGTCAGGTTGGTAACCGGATCGATAAGAATGAAATTGCCGGTTCCCTGGTTCTCGGTATACGGATCAAAGAAAAGCGGCTGCGCGGTCTGCACTTCAACCCGGGCAATCTCATTAAGCTCGAGCGTATCCGCCTGCTCCCGATGAAGCGTGTTTACATCGATTTTGTAGTGGATTTTTCGCACGAACGCGCGAACGGTCTTGGTCGTATGCTTCAGGTAGTACTGCTTGCGGGTCGAGAAGTTGTCGTTGTCCATCCAGCAGATAATCGATTCAAACCGATTACCGACCGTGGGCAGGTTTTTCTTGCGAACGATCATGTCGCCCCGACTCACATCGATTTCATCATCCAGAGTCAACACAACCGACTGCGACTCAAACGCCTCTTCGAGATCGCCGTCGTAGGTGACGATCGATTTTACTTTCGACGTTTTCCCCGAAGGAAGAACCGCGACTTCCTCTCCCGGCCGAATGGTTCCCGACGCAACCCGCCCGGCATAGCCGCGAAAATCAAGGTGCGGACGAAGTACATACTGTACCGGGAAACGGAAATCGACCAGATTCCGGTCGGCCGAGACGTGAACGTTTTCCAAATGACGAAGCAGCGGGTAGCCGCCGTACCAGGGCGTGTTTTCGCTTCGGACGGTAACATTATCGCCTTTCAGCGCCGAAACCGGAATATAGGTGATATCGTGAATGTCCAGTTTTTCCGAAAAGGCCTGATACTCGGCAACAATTTCGTTGTATCGCTCTTCGCTGTAGTCGACCAGATCCATTTTGTTAATGCAGACCACCAAATGGGGAATCTGAAGAAGCGAGACGAGGAACCCATGTCTGCGCGACTGCGTCATCACCCCGTTTCGGGCATCGATGAGAATGACGGCTAGCTGTGCGGTCGAAGCCCCCGTGACCATGTTTCGGGTATATTGCTCGTGCCCGGGAGTATCCGCAATAATAAACTTACGCCGCGGCGTTTCGAAGTACCGATACGCAACATCGATCGTAATCCCCTGCTCACGCTCGGCCGCGAGTCCGTCAAGCAGTAACGCCAGATCAACTTCCCCCTGCCCCCGCTTCTTCGAGGTCGACTCGGCCGCGGCCAGTTGGTCTTCATAAATAGTCTTCGTCTCATACAACAACCGCCCGATAAGCGTCGACTTTCCATCGTCAACACTTCCCGAAGTGGTAAACCGAAGAATACTCTTTTCTTCTTTCAGCAAAGTTTCGGTCGACATAGCGCTTTCCCTCTTATTCTTCATCTATCGTTGTTTCCGGTACTTTCAGAAAAGGAACCACGGAGAGCACAGAGGTCACAGAGAGAAAAGAACTAGAGTTTTATTTCTCCGTGTTCTCCGTGTTCTCCGTGTGCTCTGTGGTTCCTCTTAAATCCGCATTCCCCAATCCCAAATTAGAAATATCCTTCTTTCTTCTTCTGCTCCATCGAAGAATCACTCGTCTGATCGATGACGCGATTTTCTCTTTCGGACTTTCGGGCGGCGGCGACTTCCATTATAAGGTCGTCTATTGTTTTGGCGTCGGACTCAACCGCACCGGTGCAGGGGATGCAGCCGAGACTTCGGAATCGGCAGTTGATCTCGCGGACTTCGACACCGTCGAGATTACTGTTCCCCTTTCCGAGTGCGACCTCAACCTCATCGAGCGGAATGTATATGCCCTTTTTGACCGCTACTTGCCGTTTGCGCGCAAAGTAGATCGGCACCACCGGGATCTTCTCCAGTTTGATATACTGCCAGATGTCGTATTCGGTCCAGTTACTCAGCGGAAACACTCGTACCGTCTGGCCCTCGTTTATGCGGGTATTGTACAGCTCCCACAGCTCGGGTCGCTGGTTTTTGGGGTCCCACTGGCCGAATGCGTCGCGGAGCGAAAACACGCGCTCTTTGGCCCGGCTCTTTTCTTCTTCACGGCGCGCCCCGCCGAACGCGGCATCGAATTCATTGATCCGAATACCCTCGAGAAGCGCCTGCGTCTTGAGATAAGAGCAGCAGACATCGTTACCAAGGGCCGAAGGATGCGCGCCTTTTTCGATCCACTCTTCATTGCGATGGATAATCAGTCGGGCGCCGATCTCTTTCACGAATCTGTCCCGAAACTCATACATCTCCGGGAATTTATAGCCTGTATCGATATGCATCAGCGGAAAGGGAATCGGCCCGGGATAAAACGCCTTCTGTGCAAGACGCACCATCACCGAAGAATCCTTCCCGACCGAATACAGCATCACCGGGTTCTTGAATTCAGCCGCCACTTCCCGAATAATCTGAATCGATTCGGCTTCGAGCGTCTGCAAGTGCGTTAGTGTATACGAGCCCATGGTTCTAACTCCGTTAGAAAAGATCAAATTTCAAAATTCAAAGATCAAAATAATTGTCTGACCCGCGAGTCTCGCGGTATGTGCCCGGGATGCCGGCGGAGCCCCAACGGCCCTTTATTTGGTAATCCTCGCAACTTCTTTCCGCAATTCCTCGATTTCCGCCTGAATCACACGAAACTCAGTCAGCCGGTCCTCAAGGTACCGCTTGGTGATTCGGGCTTTCTCTTTTATCCCTTTTGGGGTCAGATTATACTGCCAACGAATCCGTTCGGGGTGATCGCGAAGCTTCTTTGCTTTAATGATTCCCTTACCGGCCAGGCCGGAGAGAACATAATTGATTTTCCCCAGACTGACATCGAGCTTCTGCGCCAGAGACCGCTGAGTATGGCGGGGGTTTTGCGAGAGTTCCTTTATAATCTTGTATTCGATCATTTGAGAAGTATCAGGGTTTGATGAGCAGACGGTGAGGTGTTGCTTTGGGAAGAGAAGAAACCACAGAGATCACAGAGAGCACGGAGGTAGTTTTTTTGTTTTTTTCTCTTCTCCCATGGCTGGGAGAAGAGCTTACTTGTTGGTTTAAGCGCGCCCGAGTCAGGATTCCGTTCTATACAATTTAGAAGAGTCTACGCTTTTACCGGGACTTTCGCCCGGGAAAAGT
>CAZEMW010000496.1:0-3650 GCA_964513105.1 uncultured Fibrobacterota bacterium | reverse complement strand
TAACGGGTTAACGGGTTAACGGGTTAACGGGTTAACGGGTTAACGGGTTAACGGGTTAACGGGGTTGCGGGGTTGCGGGGGTTTTGAACTGGTCCGCTGTTCGAACTCCCAAATCTTGAATTGATAGACCTTTGATATTTGAAATTTGATCTTTCTTCAGCAGTGGAGGGTGTATGGTTCGGTCACTTTATAGCGGGATTTCGGGGCTTCGAAATCATCAGACAGCGATGGATGTTACCGGTAACAACATTGCAAACGTGAATACCACCGGATTCAAAATGGGGCGAGTGACATTTGAGGAAGCCATGTCGCAGATGATCAAGGGCTCGACCCGCCCATCGGGCGGGCTTGGCGGGAAGAACGCTATGCAGATCGGGCTGGGCATGTCCGTCGGCTCTATCGACACGATTCTGACCCAGGGCGGGTTGCAGTCCACGGGTAAAGTGACCGACCTGGCACTCGAGGGCACGGGATACCTGGTGTACTCGAATGGAGAGGGAAACTTTTACAGCCGTAACGGGGCTCTTCAGATGGATTCCGAGGGACGATTGGTTTCCCCGACAAACGGGTTTGTTCTTCAGGGAATGATGGCGGCGCCCGACGGAACATATCCTCCCGGGAGTACGGTCGGCGACGTTCGGATACCGTTCGGAGAAAAAGCACCCGCGGAGGCGACAACCCAGGTTTCCTATTCTTCCAACCTGGATTCGGATTCAATGGGCCTCGGCACGATTGTCCATTCCAACCGATTTCTGGCCACGGTTGAGGGAACCGATACTCTGACCAGCCTTCTGGACTCAACCGGAAATGATCTGGGAATCCGGGTCGGGGACACGCTGACCATCAGCGCCACCAATCCGTCTACGGGGGCGACGGAAACCTTTGATTTTCCGGTGACCGACGGTGCGACACTGGACGGAGGTCCGGACAGTCTTGCGTCCGCGATAGAGAGTTTTCTGGTTATGGAATTCGGCGCGGGGACTGCGACCGTCGATCTGCAGGCCGACGGCACACTGCAGGTGAATCTGGCCGGCGAACCTCCCAGCCTGTCGGTGTCGCAGCTTACGGTAGGCAGCAGTCGGCCGGGATCCAACTCGTATGTTTCCAATATGTTCACTTGGGACGCAACAATGAGCGGGGGTAACACCTATGACAGCAACGGTGCGGGACGTGCGCCGGCCACTGCCGATGATTCCCTGGCCAACGTATTCGATGCATCGGGCAACCCTCTGGGACTCGAGGACGGCGCCACTCCGCTGGACCCGTCGGATGAGATAACTATCAACGGTGCGGTGGGCGGCCGTTCGATTACCCCGGTAACCGTGGCCTATACCAGCGATCCCACCGACCCGAACGGGGTCTCGAATCTGGGGCAGTTGCTCACCGTGATTCAGCAGGCATTCAATCTTCCGGATCAGGTGCCGGACGGGGGCGGCAATCTGGTGAGTTCGGTGGAGATGAATCCGGCGGGAACCGCCAACGACCGACTACCCGACGGCGCGATAGTGGTGCGGGGACAACCCGAGGAGGCCTTTGCGATCAGCAATCTCTCGATTTCCGCAAGCAATGCGGACAATGATCCAACGGCCCCGACGCGGTTCATCGCAAATTCGAGCACGACTGAAATCCAGCAGGCGCGCGATACCGCCGTGCATTCGACATCGATTGTGGTATACGACGAGTCTGGTGATTCTCATACCATGACGACCATCTTCACCCACTCGGGAACTCCCGGTGAATGGTTGTGGGAGATACAGACCGAAGGTGGCGAAGAGATCATCGGCGGCAACATGGGACGGATCACATTCGGGCAGGACGGTTCTCCGGCAAGCTTCACTTTCGACGACGGGTCGACGACGTTTCGGTTTGACCCGATGAACGGTTCGAACGAGGTCGAAGTTCGTCTGAATGTCGGTTCTCCCGGCTCATTCGAAGGGATTACCCAATTCCGGTCACCTTCCACGACTGCGGCACGAGATCAGGACGGGTATCCGATGGGCAAATTGCAGGAGATCTCTATTAATGAAGAAGGGGAGATTTCGGGCTTGTACACCAATGGTGTGAACAAATCTATAGCCCGGGTCTATGTCGCGGAGTTCAACAATGCGGCGGGACTGGTGAAAGTGGGCGACAGTATGCTTGCCCAGTCGAATAATTCGGGCGAAGGCGTGCTTCGACGACCGGGAGTGGGTACCTCGACCAAAATGAAACCTGGTTCGCTTGAGATGTCGAACGTGGATCTGGCGAGCGAATTTACCAATATGATTACGACGCAGCGTGGATATCAGGCAAATGCACGGGTGATTACCACCAGTGACAGTCTTCTGGACGAACTGGTACGGCTGGTTCGGTAAGTGATGGGAAAGCAGGTCCCGGTGTACTCGTTTGGACATACTCAGCGGATTCTCCGGGGCAGAATCTAAACACCTGATAATTGGAGTGATGCGGCCGGTCGTCCGGCCGCTTTGCTGTTGACCGAACGTGTGCGGATATGGTACAGTGGAAACTCGGGAAGTCATTTTGCGGCAACGATATAACGGATGGAACACATGATTGCGCTGGAACGTCTGAATGGTACCTCATTCGTCCTCAACAGTGACCATATTGAGACAATTGAGTCCACCCCCGATACGGTGATCAGTTTAACAAACGGGAAAAAGATCGTTGTCTCGAACGGGATCGAAGATATCGTCCGCAAGGTGATACGGTACCGACAGCTTTGTAATCAGCAGTCGGAAATTATTCAGCGGGACAAAGGAAAGATCTCAGGGGAGTAGCGCGGTAATCCGCGCGGGAAGCGTATACCTATGGACATCGCGACAATCATAGGGATTGTACTCGCCTATGTTCTGATTATCTCGGCTATCGGACCTACGCGGATAGCAGCCTTTGTCGATCCGGCGTCCGCGTTCATCGTGGTCGGGGGAACGATCGCATCGCTCTTTACGTCTTTCCCCCTAAGTCGGGTATTCTCGGCATTCGGGGTTCTCAAGAATGCGTTCATAAACAAGGCCGGTTCGCCAGCCGAAACGATCAAACAACTGGTAGACTTTGCCGAGCAGGCACGTCGGGAGGGAATCCTGGCGCTGGAAGCGCGAGCGGCGGAGATCGATGACGAGTTCCTCAAAAAAGGTATCCAGCTTGCCGTCGACGGGACCGAACCGGAATTGATAAAGGACATTTTGTCGACTGAGATTGCTTTCATTGAGACGCGCCACGAGGACGGGCAGAAGATTTTCACGGTTGCCGGGGAGCTGGCACCTGCGTTCGGCATGATCGGTACTCTGGTCGGACTGGTTCTTATGCTGGGAAATATGAGCGATGTCGAGAGTATCGGGCCGAATATGGCCGTTGCGCTCATCACCACCCTGTACGGCTCGATCATGGCGAATACGGTGTGCATACCGATGGCGTATAAGCTCAAAGGGTATTCGGCCCAGGAAATCATGGTCAAAGAACTGATGCTTGAAGGGATTATGTCCCTTCAATCGGGCGACAACCCGAGAATCGTCGAGCAGAAGCTCACCGCCTTTATTGATCCGGGAAGCAGGGCCGCTGCGATGAAGGAGAAAAACGCCGAAGCGTAACTGGTGAAGTGGGTCCGCGGAACGAGACCTGCCCGGCAAATTCGTGAAAATCGATAGAGTATA
>CAZEMW010000495.1:0-3654 GCA_964513105.1 uncultured Fibrobacterota bacterium | reverse complement strand
CCTCCGCTCCATGTCCCGATTATGCCGGCCTGCACGCCGGTGACCCGGTTTTCCGCTCGTTGGCCGATAAGGCCGACTCCAACCCCGTGCAATTCGTAATAGCGTCCCCAGAGAAGATTGATTGAGAATTGGCGGACCTCTTTTCGCCTGGATGAAAGGGACGAGGGCAGTATCTCAAACGAGAAGGGAACGGTGTCGAGTTCGGCTGAAGCCCCGTTGGGGCCTTCGGCACCGGAAGTGGTTGCCAAAGCTCCCTCCTTGACTGTGCTGTCCTTCAGAGCAAGTTGCTGCTTGTACGCCTGCCGTTCGGCCTCCAACCGTTCGTTCTCATCGAGAGAATCCACGTCGATCACCGTGCCCCCGCGCGTGACGGTCGTTTCCATTGCAACAAGCTCCATTTGAGAATCGCCGAGGTCGGTGAACTCTCCGGATGAAAGCGAAACGGTTGTCGCCAGACGGGTCGCCGGACGCTCGAGTGTCACCTGGTATGTTCCGGGCCGTAGTCCAAGTTCCATGGGCTTGCCGGGTCGCTTGCGGATTTCGACCAGAAGATTTCCCTCGGGGTCGCGGACAAAAAGATTACCGAACATCTGTTCGCTCAGTCGAAGACCGGCCGAACCGGCGCGAAGATCGGTCATGACGAGATCGCCGGAGCCTTTCAGCCTGATGTCGTACGACGGGTGCTGGGGACCGGCATAGGTTCGCTCAGTGCGCTTGAGTGTTTCGTCGAAGGCGAACGTATACGCTTCATTGAGGGTCACGCGGCCGTCGAGATCAAAGTCGGCCCCACCCCGAAGGCCGGAAACCAGGTAGTGAGTAAAGAAAGATCCCTTTATCTGGTCCGACTCCTGCGCAACTTCGTCGTGCGAACTGGAGGTTAGATAGGCGTGACCTTCCATCGCCGAGGAGGCGTCGAAGAGGAAAGCGGGACGACGGGTTCCGCCTTTGGTCCTGGTCATCGCCCCCGACGCGCATGCGTCCATTACCGCAACGTGTACGTCGGCGGGAATGTCGTTTAATGCTTTGCGAAGAGCCGCGTATTCGAATACCTCGTTTCCCAGGAGCAAACCGGTTGCGTCGGCATGACCCGAGTAGTAGAAGACGACCTCTTCCCGCGCATCATCGGCGCTCTTTTTTCTCACCAGACGATCGAGTTCGGTGAATGCCTCAAGAAGCGTTTTCTTGCGGGGATCGCTCACGATAACCAGATGGGAGGATTCCACTCCGCCAAGTTCCTGAAGAACCGAAGCGAATCCCTCGGCATCCCGTACGGCGTACTTCAGTGAGCCGCGACCTCCTCCCGGCATGTTGGAGCCCACTATCAATCCAAAGCGGTTCATTGACACGGGCGCAGCCGTGACGAGTGACGCCACTGCTCCCAGTGTACACATTACTATTCTGATATTCTTCACAAAAGCCACCATGGTCTATTTCCTTAACACAATCGATGTTGCGGTGCAGCCCTTCGGTAGATCGAGACTGCCGGATTCTATATTTGTTCCGAATTGAGAGACATGGGACTCAACGCTGTCCATTACGGCGGAAACGTGAATCGGATTCTGAGATACTACCAGAAAGAAATGCTCGAACTGCGGAGCGTCGTCAAGTTCATAGGCGAAATCCAGCAGTTGTTCACCACTCTGCTCCAGCTCGGTACTTCCGTCGAAGTGGGCGGGGAAATGAAGAGTATGATTTCCTCGTCCGTCGATCGAGAAAATCACCCCATACGGTTGCCCCGCGGCAATGTAGCCGACCTGAAGTACATCGCCGGCGGAAACCGAGTCCAGAGGGGCCAGCGCGACCGCCCCTTCGGGTGTGTTGCGGTAAACGGTGAGCTTCGAATCCAGTCCTTTGATTCGTTCAGTACTCGGTCCGAACTGGGGATAGAAGTACAGGGCGGGCACGAGCACCACCGCGAGCAGAGCCGTCAGGGCTACCGGAGCGGGAATAACCGAAAGCGTGTTGCCGACCGCGGCAATCATACTACCGATCACCGTTTTGTTTCGGCTCCCGTTTCCAGATTCGAACCTTTCATGAGTCTTCTCGGAATGAACACGAAGCTCAATCTCACGTGCCGCGCGCTCCGCGGGATATTGGGTCAAGATTTCTTCATTGGACTCGCGAATGCGATCGAGTCGCTCCCGAAGCGCCGCATCGTGTTGTACCGCTTTGTCGATTTGCTCATGCTCGGAAGCGGGAAGCTCGCCGAGGACATATCGTTCCAAAGTTATTTGGGGGTATTCTGTTTTCTTCATAACCAAACGATCCTTGTTGCCGTCCGTATAAGGCGGTCACCGTCGTGTGACGGATCCCGATCCTGAAACCGATTTTCGCACCGAAGGGGTACCGTAATATTGAACATCGCCGGATCCCTCGATCGAGACATCGAGCGAGGTCAGGGCGGTCACCGTTACATCTCCCGACCCGTCAATTCTTACCGTGGTGATGCTCGTGGTTAGATTAGACGCCTCAATATCGCCTGAACCGTCTATGTGTATCGTGTGAGAATCGGCCCGTCCGCTCAGTTTTACATTACCGGAGCCGTCGATATCGGTTACGAGGGCCGCATAGTCGATATCCCCGGAAACGTCGCCGGAGCCGTCGATATCGATCCGTAGTCGATCGCCGCCAAGACCACCCGTAGCGGACACATCCCCGGAGCCGTCGATTTCAATTCTCTCAATATCCGGTGTCCCGGCATATACCACCAGGTGAGTGGGAGCCAATATGACATTCGGGCGGGTACCGATAACCAGGACACCATCCTCCCACCTGGTTGTGATATAATCAATCAGGTTTTCATCGGTTTCGACGGTAACGTACTCCGACTCGGTCTGTTCCAGTACCAGGTCGGCCTCTCCTGCTATTCGGATTCCGGCAAAGCCGGTGACACTGCGTTCCTCGGAGATGACAGTACCGTTACCGTGAATGGCCGGGCCACACCCCGTCAGTGCCGGAAGTGCGATAACGGTTGCCCAAAGCAGTTTCATAAGAGTTTTCATGGTGCCTCCCCCGTAGATTTATTCCAGGCATTTTGCGATTTCTGGTAATTCCTTAACCTGCGCTCTGAGCATTCGAAGCCGTTTGCGGACTCCGGAAACCGACATCGAGACTTCCTTTGCCGTTTCCTCGAGCGTCAGACCGTCTACATAATGAAGCACGGCCATGTACCTGGTTGAAACCGGTTCGGACTGAAGAATTCGATCCAGGACTGATCGCCACTCAAATCGTTCCTGTTTTTCGTCGGCTACCGCAACCCGTTCGAGAATGTCTTCGCCGTCCGACGGTTCGCTGCGACGTTTCTCGTCTCGAATCATATTTAAGCAGGTGTTGGTCGCCATACGGTAGAGCAGGCTCGACGGATACTGGTCGGTCATTCGATCCTGGTTTCGAATCAGTTTCACGAAGACCTCCTGCATAGCATCAAGCGCCCGGTCTTCGGAGCGCAGCAGCTGTCTGCACCGTCGAAGAACCATTGGACCGTAAGTTCGATACAGTTTTTCGGTATCAATAGCCATAATCGTGCTTTCTGTAATTGAAACACCCGATCGATCAGGAAGTGTTACCGGAATACGCTTCCGTTTTTCAGGAGGCTGCTAATCGCGCCCGGGGGAGCGGAGTGGGAAGATGTGTGTCGAGGAGAAACGGTATTCT
>CAZEMW010000494.1:0-3656 GCA_964513105.1 uncultured Fibrobacterota bacterium | reverse complement strand
CGAGACGGGTACAGCGTGTACAATCCCTTCGAGAACGAAGTGAAATTGCGCATTCCTCCGGAACCCACCAGTCAGTCAATTTACGGTACGGTGAACAAGAAACTGGCTAAGACAACCCGTCCGGAAGGGTCGTGGTCTCTTTCATGTGTCTCGCAGAGTGATGAAGGTATTCTGCTCAATCCTGTCTCGCTGGGGTACGTGCCCGGCGCCGGTAATGAGCCGACACGCCTGGTGCAGAGGCCCACGATGCTACCGTATGGCGTTTGCGTGCGCGATGAGGAAGGAAAACGATGGGCGCATGAGTTCGCACATTCGATGCGACAGGGCGGGGTACTGTATACTGTCGAGTATTACAACACATCGTCGGAAGAACGTTCCTTCCAAACTACCATTCAGAAGTATGAGCAGCTTGGAGGAAATGGGGTTCGGGTTTTTGAGGAAGTCGACGGCCGGGTGGTGGAGGTTTCTTCTACCTACGAGGTTACCGTCCAGGCGAATTCAGAGGAGCAACGTTGGATTGCCGTTGGGGATCAAAGCTACCTCAATTCGGCAATGAATCGTATTCCTGTGTTCAAACTTGCGTTTGCCGGTGCATACCCCAACCCGTTTCGTTCTCAGGTGAACCTCGAATTTACGCTTCCGGTTACGGGCGTGAAGGATCTTTCCTTTAAGATCTACAGCGCTTCAGGTCGTGAGGTTTGGCGATACGAGATTGGTCGAAGAGCAACCGCCGGAAGGAAACGGGTAACCTGGAATGGACGCGATCTAAGTGGGAAGCCGGTTGCGGCGGGAGTGTACTTTGTCCGCATGAAAGCCATACCCGAAGGCTCGAACAAACCGAGAGTGTTTACTACTCGATTGACGTACATGCCGTAACAGCGATCGTCCGATTGTGTGTCCCGGTAGAGCGCCGAACGGGTTCTGCCGGGACACTTCCACCGCAGGAGGCGAGTGCCGCAAAACCGCATGCCTCCATTCACTTCATCGGACATGGATCGGGGACGGAACCAGCGATTTTCTCTGAAGTGCATTTTCGGGGTACCAGAACGTCCGACCGACAGAATCGCCGACGCTGACTCGTGGTCCGGTTTTCACTCATTCAACATGCTGGTTTGCGTGAGAATCATACCTTACGTTCGACAGACAAAAACGGTAAATCCGAAGATAAAGGAGAGTAGAGCATGCCGAATCGAAAACGGCCGCATACAGTAGTCGAAGTCACGGAACCCAACCTTGTTGAAGAAACATTTCCCTACGATTTACCGCCGCTCATTCGGTTCGACGGCCCGATCACGGAGTACATAGACGGCCAACCGGTCGAATTCGATCCGCAAGGCGTACGCAGCCGTGATATCGTGATCACCGATACCACGTTTCGTGACGGGCAACAGGCGCGACCGCCGTATACGGTAGACCAGATGGTGAAAATCTATTCCTTACTATCAAAACTGGGCGGTCCGAACGGAGTGATTCGTCAGACAGAGTTCTTCCTCTACACCAGGAACGACCGAGAGGCCCTTGATCGGTGCCGGGCACTCGGTGTTACCTATCCGGAATGCACAGGCTGGATACGGGCCGACGAAGGTGATTTTCGACTGGTGAAAGAGGCCGGTCTCAAGGAAACGGGGATGCTGACCAGTTGCTCGGATTATCATATCTTCCAGAAACTGAACTACCAAAGCAGAACTGAATGTATTGATGCATACTGTCGGGTTGTTGCGGCCGCCTTCGAGGCCGGCATACGGCCGCGTTGTCATCTGGAGGACGTGACCAGGGCGGATATCGACGGGTTTGTTTTACCACTTGTTGATCGCCTGATGGAATTGAGTGAGCAGGTGCCACCCGAGCTTTCTGTGAAAGTCAGGCTGTGCGATACAATGGGATTCGGTATCACGTACCCCGGGGTGGAGCTTCCACGCAGTGTTCCGAAGCTGATTTACAAGATCAATCAGGAATGTGGAGTACCGTCGGAGAATCTGGAATGGCATGGGCACAATGATTTCCATAAGGTGCATATCAACGCCGCGACCTCATGGCTTTATGGGTGCAATGCCGCCAATGCGACGCTTTTCGGATATGGGGAGCGCACCGGCAATCCTCCGCTCGAGGCTGCCATATTCGAGTTCATCGCACTCAAACAGGACACCGCCGGCATAGACACAACCGTCATAACCGAGCTTGCCGAATACATGCGTTCGATCGGTATGCCGATCCCGGATAATTATCCCTTTGCGGGTAAGTCATTCAATACCACTCGAGCCGGGATACACGCGGGCGGTTTGCGTCGAAATGAAAAGATCTATAATATCTTCGATACAAGAACCCTTCTCGGCCGACCACCGCGGGTTGCCATTACCGACAAGAGTGGCGTCGACGGGGTGGCGGTTTGGGTGAATGAGTTTTTTGGCCTGACCGGTGAAAAGCGGCTCAGCAAAATTAAAGTCCATAAAGTTGCTCGGTGGGTGATCGATCAGTATGAACAGAACGGACGCCTTACCGCAATCAGTGATGAAGAAATGGAAGATAAAGTGCGGGAGCTTATGCCTCGTCAGTGGGAAAAATACCGGGCAGACAACTGAGACATTGCCGCCTCTGAGCGGCGGCCGCCCCGTCGGCATGCCGGGAACGAAAAAAGACCTTCCAGGAAAGTCTTTCCAGCCAACCGCAGATGCCGGCCTTTTGTTTGCGTTGTGTGTATAAGTATTTTGTCTGATTGTCCCAGTGCGTCCTCTGGACGACCAAGTTTGCAGGAGAATGTGAGAAAAGCTTATGAGCACACCCAATGTGACGGTTGTCGGACTTGGCTATGTCGGCCTGCCCCTGGCGGTGGATTTGGCAAACTATTTCCCGGTCACGGGATTCGATGTAAATACGAAACGTGTATCTGTTCTCAGGGAGGGTAAGGATCCGAACAATGAGGTCGCCGAAGAAGATTTGCGGCGTACAAGCCTTGAGGTGTCATCGGATCCGGAAATAATTGCAGCCGCCGATATCGTCATTGTTGCCGTACCGACACCGATCGACGACCACAAGATCCCGGACCTCCGTCCGGTCATTGGCGCCTCGGAAACGGTGGGCAAACACATGAAAAAAGGTGTTGTCGTCTGCTATGAATCGACCGTCTATCCCGGTGTTACCGAAGATATATGCGTTCCGGTGCTGGAGCGTGAGTCGGGGTATAAGTGGAAAAATGGATTTCATGTCGGGTATTCGCCCGAACGAATCAATCCCGGTGATAAAGTCCATACCTTTGCGACTATTGTGAAAGTGGTTGCCGGCGATACTCCGGAAGTCTGCGAGCGTCTCGCCGAGGTGTACGGGACAGCGGTAAAGGCAGGCATTCACAAAGCATCTTCGATCAGAGTTGCCGAGGCCGCAAAGGTTATCGAGAACACCCAGCGTGATCTCAATATTGCCCTGATGAATGAACTGCAGATAATTTTCAACAAAATGGGGATCTCGACTCGTGAGGTTTTGGAAGCGGCGGGAACCAAATGGAATTTTCTTAAGTTCTCTCCCGGTCTCGTCGGTGGGCATTGCATCGGTGTGGATCCTTACTATCTTGCGTACAAGGCCGATGAAATCGGACATCACCCTCAAATTATACGTGCGGGGCGCCGAATCAATGATGCGATGGGACGATACTACGCCAGCGA
>CAZEMW010000493.1:0-3677 GCA_964513105.1 uncultured Fibrobacterota bacterium | reverse complement strand
ACCATGCCCTGAAGGAAGTCGCTGCGTACATTTACCTGCATTCCTCCCATTATCACAAATACCGTAGAAACCGCGACCGCCATCGCTACCGCCGGGAAAAAGGGAATTCCGAAAAAGCTGTCAAGAATCAGTGCCGTAGCGATGAACTGTCCCGCGATATAAAACACATTCCACAAAGTCAAAACGCCGACACCGGCACGAAGAAACCGGCTGCCGAAGCGCTTGCCGATCCAGTCGGCGAGAGACAGCGGTTTATAGCTTTCCGCAAGAAATCGAAAGATAAACCCGAAAAGCACGAGCCCCAGAAGGGTACATATGGTCACCGATGCCTGGTAGAATAGTACCGATTCTCCCCAGCTATACGACCACCCCGCGACTCCCATAAAAATCGATACACTGGCATATGACGCCGCAAAGCTTACCCCCAGCACCCAGGGACTCAGAGTACCTCTGCTTATCAAGAATTGATCGAGTCCGGCGACTTTTGTCCCGCGAGACGCCAGAAAAAAGACCAGTCCAAGGTATCCGAATAAAATCAGGAGCAGCATGTTTTTCTCCACTCCGCGGTAAACCGTGACCCCGGGTAGTTGGGTTCGGCTCGGATTTCATAACCGGCCTCGAAAAGAAGCTCTCGGCATCGCTCAACGGTCCATCCCCTTCGTGTTTCACCCGACTCTTCGAGCTCTCGCGGGTTGGCCGCACTTTCCGCGCAAATCTGGTTTGCGCCTGAAATCAGCCCCAACGGACTTGGCTCATGGATATAAAACGTTCGAGTGTCCGTGTGCGCGTACACAAGTCGCAGGACTGCCATGATATGAGCCATGTTTATTTCCGGGACAACGGCGGTTCCTTCGTACCGGGACCCTGGAAGCGGAATGCGTCGCATCACTGCACATGCAGTGGGTGCAAACTGTAACGAAAGCTGCATCCGATCGGCCAGATCCGCCGCCGTATGCTCCGGCCCGATTGGTTCGATACAGAACGCTATCTCCAGCCCTTCCGCGGCAGCGGTTTCGATCGTTTTTATCCGGTTCGCCGGATCGAGTGAAGTCTCAACGCCTTCGCCCAGACGAATGACATGATAAATACGCCCAACACCGAGACGTTTCAGTTCACGCGCCGTGTTGACATCAAAATCCCCAACATTTGCGCTGAGTACCATGTTGTCCGGCATTTCCATGCGTGCGGCCCGAACCCGACGGCAGAATGTCTCGAACGGATAGTCCGCCGTTGCCATCAATGAAACAAAATGAACGCCGGCAGCGACAAACTTCCGAACACGTTCTCGGACTTCCGACTCAGTCAACTCGTATCCGTCACGAATCTGCGTTGTCGACACGGCATAGGCACAGAACGCACAGTCGGCAGAACACGGCTGTACATTGAGACCAATCTGCCCCGCGACAACTCCGCTATTACTCCCGAGTTCTCTGGTTAAAGCGTTTGCGGCACCCATTACCGCGTGGCGCCGACGGTCGTTTGGGGGAACCACCAGCAGAGCTACGATCTCTTCCCGAAGCAATGCCCGACGTTCGAGCGCTTTATCGACGATTTCCTGTACCCGGGGACACATGCTCCAAACTCCTGCTTCATGTTGCTATTGTCGTCCGGTGATTCCGGTACCAATCAGCAAAATACCTTCAGCCCTCATAGAGAACCTTACCCGAAGACTTTTTGTATTTTAAGCTTCCTGTTATGAGAAGTTCGAAGCAACCGAAGGGAGCCATGATTAATGGACAATGCCGCGAAAGAGAAAAAGATCGACGAACTCATCGGCGCAATGAATCTTGAACAGAAGGCCGGCCAGATGGTCGTTTTCGGGATGAACGGAACCGTTGTGACCCCCGATATGATCGAACTGGTGACCAGATACCATGTCGGCGGAATCCGAGTGAGTCAAAAAGCACGACTGACTACGTTGAATACGCTGCACAGCTATTCAAAGCCCGGCGAATCTCACGACGACATGACTATGAAATCGGTTCATCCGGCAATGGGGCCCAGTAAGGACTACGCTTATCCCGGCCACCCTCCGGTTATTCAAATCAGCGAGTATGCGGAATTTCTGGGCCGCCTGCGTCGATTGTCCTACGAACGCGATCTTGGTATTCCGGTGCATTTCGTGATCGACCAGGAAGGAAACGGAACTGACGATCTGCTCGGTGGCACACGCCTTTTCCCTCATCCAATGGGCATAATGGGTTCGGGTGATCCGGACCTGGCGTACCGAATCGGCAACGCCTGTGGACGTCAGGCACGGGCGGCGGGTATCGATGTTATTCAGGCCGTTCTGGATGTGAATACCAATCCACGCAATCCGGAAGTCGGTCCTCGAGCATTCGGTGATTCGCCCGAATTAGTGTGGAAATTTGCCGGAAAATTTTTCCAGGGATTGAAAGATGCCGGCATTACGGCCTTTGGGAAACATTTTGCGGGACGAGGAGAATCCACTCAGGATGCGCACTGGGGGTTGCCGACAGTGGATTTGGATCTAAAAACACTGTCCAGAGATCATCTTTCTCCTTTCCGGAAAATGATGGAAGAGGGATTGCTTCCCGGAATCATGGCCGCACACTGCATCTATCCCGCACTGGGCGAGACAGCATTACCGGCGACACTGTCTCGAACGGTTTTAACCGAATACCTGCGTGGGGAGATGGGATACGAAGGGGTGGTCATCACCGACAACATGATGATGGGTGGAATCATCCGGCAATACGAAATGTCCGACGCCATTGTCATGTCCCTCATAGCCGGATGCGACTTGGCTCTGTGCCGCGATGAAAGCCCGGTAAGAATTGTCGTCCTTGAAAAGATCGTGGAAGCAATACGGTACGGTCGGCTTTCTGAGAAGGAGGTGGACGAAAAGCTCAAGAGAATCCTGAGGATGCGCTTGAATGCCGGGTTGTTCGACCAATCGGTGGGTCTCCCCGATCCCTCGGCGGCCCAGGCGATCATTTCGGATCCGGAAATACGGGCAACCGCCGTAGAAGCGGCTGAAAAATCGGTCACGCTTATGCGCGATTCACAAAAGGCGGTACCCGTTTCCCCCGATAAAAAGATCCTGCTGATAGAGCAAGTGTTTGTCACTCAGCAGGCCTCAAACAATGGGTACAGCCGCCCCGGGCTTCTGTGGGAAGAACTCAGTCGACATTCCCCGAACGTTCGGTCGGTTGAGATAAACGATCTGCCGACGGAGGACGATCTGGTTCGCGTGCGCCGACGACTCAAGATGGATGAGTATGACATCATCGTTATAACGAACTACTTTCACTACAAAATTGCCGGTGCAATCTCCGGACTGGTCGAAGAGTGCATGACATTCAACAAGCCGGTCATTGTGGTCGCGAATAATCCTTATACATTTTCCGTTAAGGACTCCTTTGACACTGTTCTTGTGTGCTACAATCCGGGGAGCCGTGAAAACATGGATGCCGTTGCCCGCACAGTGTATGGAAAACTCACTGCCGGCGCGACTCCGCCGTCCCGTACGTAAAGCGGACCGATCGCCGTCATTGCGATGCCTGCCCTGTCTGGGGTGGGCATCTCTTGTTTTAGAAATATCACCAGGTGTCTGGTCGTACAAGCCCCGGTAACCCCATCACCTAAGCCGGCGGAGCCGGAAGGTCAAAGGTCAAAGGTCAGACTTCGGCTCCGCTCAGTCACCGAAGGTCAAA
>CAZEMW010000492.1:0-3678 GCA_964513105.1 uncultured Fibrobacterota bacterium | reverse complement strand
GCCGAAGTCGAAGTCGGCAAAGGGGCGATGTTCCTTTGTACGTTGCCGATCGATGTGGGGAACTGAACCGCCCCCTCCCGTTCGTCCTGAGCCCGGTCGAAGGACCAACAGCTCCCCCCTCCCGTTCGTCCTGAGTCAGGTCGAAGGACCAACCGCTCTCCTCCCGTTCACCCCAAGCCGTTTCAAGTGACCAACCGGCCGCGGCAGAATGTTTGCACTTTAGCCTGTAATCGCACCAGGTATTTTCTCATTATGAACAATAAACGACTTAGAAGCCTCCGTTCTCGCCTCAAGATCCTCGTTTGGGGCATCGTTGTGGCGCTGTTTCTTCTTGAAACCGTATTGGTCGTCGCCTGGTTTCGTAATCAATATCGGCGCGAAGTTGAAAACCGGGTCGAAATCGCTCAGGCTATCGGACTGACTTTTAAGGGGTTTGTGCGTGACGTACTCCGTCAGGAAGCCGGAATTGGTGCCGCTATACGTCTGTTTTCGCCGAAATCGGAAAACAAACTGGAGGAGTATTTTCAAACTATTGCCGGTCGCTACGAGACGGTACGTCATTTTTTATTGGTTGATTCCACCGGGCGAATCTCAGCCGGAAACGATCCGGTTATGACAGGAGAGTCCGTGGCGGAACGTCCCTATTTCCGACGTCTCCGGGCAGGTGAAGCGGAAGTTGTTAGTGATTTCCTTCGCACCAGGGGTGAGGATAGACCCGGCTTCGTTATCGGTAGCGGGTTCTACACGCAGGCCGGTCGTCTGGAGTTTGCCGTACTTGCGGCGGTCGAGGCGAGTACGCTTGGGAAGGCACTCGATATGCCGCAGCAGCCGGGTAACTTTTTTACCTTATTCGACAGCCGGGGGGTGCTGGTTTACACCGATCAGCCGATTGCGGATCCGACCGATTCGGCACGCATCTGGCGAGACGACGACCGGCTTCTGCAGAAAGCACTGGAAGGAGAAATCGAAACCGGATTCTTTACCGCACCGGTAGAGCGTTTCGGCCGGAGGGTCGGGGCGCGGGTTCCGATCGAGGGGATCGGATGGGTTGCCGGCGACGCCATGGCCCGCGGCGATTTCCTGTTTCCACTTCTTAGCGTCCTGGCATTTGTCCTCATTTTTTCCTTCGTGGTTGCATCAACGGCACTGTTCCTCGCGCAGCGTACGATTCATTCCATTACCCATTCGCTTAACGGAGTGCAGCGCCATTTGAGAACGGTCGCGAAAGGCGAATACATAACGGTGGGGCGGAGCACGGGGCTCGAGGAGTTCGACAATCTGATTGCCGACACCAATCAGGCGGCTGTTCGGCTCAAGGAGCGGGAAGCACGCATACGCGCCGGCGAAGCAACTCTCAATGCGGTTATCGAGACGCTACCCACGGGAATTCTCATTGCCGACAAGGACGGCCGCATAACCCGCGACAATGCCGCTTCACGCGAAATCTGGGGAGTGCCTCCCGAAACGAAGTCGTGGGAGGGGTATGCTGAATGGGTGGGCTGGTGGCCCGAAACCGGCGAGCGGATCAAGGCCGAAGAGTGGGGGATGGCACGAGCGCTCAGGACGGGTGAAGAGGTGCACAGCGAACTCATCAGGAACAGGAAATTCGGCAGTGTTGAAGAACGATATTTTTTGAACAACGCCGTACCATTGCGCGATGAGTCGGGGCAGATTACCGGTGGGGTGGTTGCAATTCTCGACGTCACCGACAGAATTGCGGCCCAGGAAGACCTTCGCAGAACGCAGGAACGGTATGAGCTGGTCAACCGGGCCACCCACGACATCATCTGGGACTGGGATCTGAACACCGATCGGGTGGAGTGGAACCAGGCGGTCGAGGCCGCGCTGGGGCGTGGTCGAAACGATTTGTCCCCAACCGCACAGAGCTGGTACGATCACATTCACCCCGACGACCGCGATCGAGTTATCGAGAGTATTCATACGGCGATTGACGATGGTGAATACTCGTGGAGCGGAGAGTACCGTTTCGGGCCGGTCGGCGGTCCGTACCGGATCTATTTCGACCGTGGTCTGATCGCACGCGACCGGAATGGTAAAGCCTACCGCATGATCGGTTCAATGCTTGACATGACCGAGCGAAAACAGACTGAAGAAATGCTCGCCAGGAAAACCGCGGAGCTGGAAGCCACTATAAACTCAATTCCCGACGGTTATATCATATACGATCCGACGGGAGCGGTTATTCGTATGAACGCCGTTGCACAAGAGGTTCTTGGATTCACCGAAGCAGAGCTGTTGCTGCCGTATGCCGAACGCATCGGTCTGCTGAAGGTGGAAACGCCCGAAGGTGAGCCCTTTCCGCTCGAACAGATCCCGTCGAATCGCGCGATGCGGGGTGAAACGGTACGGAATGTAATCGTGAAAATCCGTCGTCCCCGCCACGAGTACTGGCTTTCGGTCAGTGCCGCGCCGGTGACCGGGGAAGACGGAATTACGCTGGGTGTGGTCATGGAGTTTGCCGACATCACCGACCTCAAGTCTGTCGAGGCCGCCCTTCGTGAAAGTGAAGAGCGATTTCGCACGCTGGCCGACAACATGTCCCAGTTTGCCTGGATGGCCGACCCCGACGGGTGGATTTTCTGGTACAATAAACGATGGTACGAGTATACCGGCACCACACTCGAGGAGATGCAGGGTTGGGGATGGAAAAAGGTGCATCATCCGGACCATGTCGACCGGGTGGTGCACCGCATTCAGCATTCCTGGGATACCGGCGAGCTGTGGGAAGACACTTTTCCCCTCAGAAGCAAAGATGGTGAATATCGCTGGTTTCTGTCACGCGCGGTTCCCATTCGGGATGAGAAGGGCGAGATCGTCCGCTGGTTTGGAACCCATACCGACATTACGGAGCGGCTGGAAGCGGAACGGGAGCTGGAGCGCCGTACCGATGAACTCGCCGCCGCCAATCACGAACTCGAGTCTTTCTCCTACTCGGTCTCTCACGACCTTCGTGCTCCCCTGCGAAGTATGAAGAGTTTCAGCGAATTTTTGCTCGAAGATTATGCCGACAAGCTTGACGAGACCGGTCGGGATTATCTCGGGCGGATTGTCGGAGGGGGGGAGCGGATGAACAGGCTTATCGATGATATGTTAAGACTGTCACGTGTATCTCGTCAGGAAATGCAGATTGTGCGAGTGGACCTCACGGCTCTGGCAGACGAGATTTTCGAGGAGCTGGCTGAAGGCTCCCCCGAGCGTCATGTCGATCTCTCGATCAGGGAAGAACTCACCGCCCGCGGGGATAAACAGCTCCTCCGGATTGCCTTGACCAATCTTCTGGGTAATGCCTGGAAATACACCGGTAAGGTTGATCACCCGCGGATCGAATTCGGCAGCCTCAGCCGTGATAAAAAAACGGTTTTCTTTGTACGCGACAACGGCGCGGGATTCTCCATGGATCAGGCCGACAAGCTGTTCAAACCCTTTCACCGTCTTCACACGGAGAGCGAATACGCCGGTACCGGTATCGGATTGCCGATAGTCGAACGAGTGATCGTCCGGCATGGGGGAAGACTATGGGCGGAAGCGGAAGTCGGCAAAGGAGCGACGTTCTACTTTACTCTGGAGGAGTAGTCCCGTAGAAAAAGCGATCCCCGGCCTTTCAGTGCCTCGGCGGATTCTCTCCCAGTTCTTTACCCCGTACCAATGATACCCGAC
>CAZEMW010000491.1:0-3679 GCA_964513105.1 uncultured Fibrobacterota bacterium | reverse complement strand
GCGCTTTCGCAGCCGGTCGAGGCGCTGAATGGGGTTTTCGGACAGGCACTACTTAGTTTGAAATCAACTGAAACTCGCCTGTCGCGGCATCCGAGGAGGATCGTCTATACTCGCAGAGGAACAAACAGAGGTTTGTTGGGAGGTATATAAAGAAAGGCCCGGCGGCCTGAATCTACGGGAGTTGGAGGGGCATAACCTCCCGCAATCAGGCCGCAGGCCAGTATAGCTTCGACGGAGCGGCGTTCTACTTCGCTCTCGCGCGCTTCATTCGCCGGAAGAGGTTCATCCGGCATTATTCGGCAGGTCGTTATACACTTTTCCGGGCAACAGCAATCGTCAACATCTCTACTCTTTCGTTCTTCATTCCACTTGCCGCCGCCGTGTCCGTCATCACAGCAACTGTTATCGTGGTGGGTCCTGATCTCTTCTTCACAGTTGCCGCAGCAGAAACCGTGATGATTACCCCGGGCCAAAACTGTCCCGAGAATAAGCAACAAGAACGCGCGACCGACCGTCGAAGCTTTCATAAAACACTTCACATCCTTTCTATAGAGAATACGGGAGGCCGGACGCCAATATTCTCGATCAAGTCCCGGAATATCATTCCGCTATGTGAAGGAAAACGAAAACCCCCGTTCGTGTTGAGCCGAGTCGAAACATGAACGGCCCGGGAGGGCACTCAGATCCGGGCCCTTCGACAAGACCCTGATCTCTACTCCCCTTTCAGGACCTTCTTCAGCGTCTCCCGTACTCCCCCCGGACGTCCGAGCATTGCTTTCAGAAGTTCCTCGAGTTCTTCTCCGGTTTTTCCATGCTGATAGAGATCCTTGCCCATAACGTCCTTGTTGGAAATCAGGGATCGGAATGCCTGCGCGGAATCCGGGCTTCCAACGGCGGCCTGTCCGCCCATCGCCTCAAGCTTATTCTTGATCGGATCCGGCTCGAGACCATACCGTTCACCGGAATCGTCCACCCCAAGGGTGTACCGCAGAAAGCCTGCAACGGCAAGCAGCACGGTTGTCAGGCGTTCATCGCCAATGCCCTTTTCCTGTGCGGCATAGTAGGTATCCATAAATCGCGGAAGGACTTTTGTTGAGGCATTCAGTGCAATTCTCATGGGGTCGTCGGGAATGTTCGGATTCTGCAGCCGATCCATCGCGTCCTTGGCAAAGTCTTTCGGATCCATTCGGCCGGGGCGATCGACTGTCTCTATCACCAGATCCATTATGCGCGTTATCAGATCTTTGATGTCGGAGTCCTGCATCGCCCGATAGATTCCGTATGCACCACGATATCCCAGTACCACACCGAGTCCCGCAATCACCGAGTGGCTCATGTTCAGGATCCGAAGTTTCATGTCTTCGTATTTTTTTACTTCGTTATAGTCCGGCGTAAGAATGACCCCTTCGGCTTTCTCCAGATTTGGTCGACCGGCCGGGAACAGGTCTTCTACAACCCAGTACCGGGTACGCTCAGTTACGACCACATGCGAATCGATTCCCAGGTTCACCATGGTTTTCTGAGTGTTTTCATCAGCCGGTACCGCAATTCGATCGATCATGCAGTTGGGAAAACTGAACCGCTTCGGATCCGAGAGGTAGGCAAGAAACCCTTTCGGAGCAAACCCATGCATCTCCCATTCACGAGCCACCAGGCGAACAGCCCCACCGGTGACATGTCCGTTCCCGGAGAAATTTGTGCAACTGATCAAGGCGAAATTCAGCCCCGCTTCGTACCGCGCGAGCGCAAAAGCAGCCCATTTCGCCGGATCACTTTTTACCGTACCGGTAGTCAGGTCCATTTTTAGAGCGTCACTGGTTGGTTCGGCAAACTTTCCACCGCCGTACACGACGCCATAGGCTCCTTCGGGAGCATTGATGGTGGCGAACTGCAGGTCCGGATCCCTCGCATATCCCAGAAGACGCTTCCAGGTAAGGCTGTCTCGATTGTCGTCGACATACAACACCGACGGAATGGCTCCCTGGATTTTTGGTACGACAACATCCTTCTCGTTTTCGTAGATCAGTTGGGTTACCAGATAGTCACTCGCAGACAATTCGGCCACATACCGAAGTCCGTAGGTCTCCACCCCAAGCATGGTTCCGGCATCCGGCGTTTCATTGAGAATATCCTGCAGGATGTCGGCGGTATGACCATACGCCATTCGGCCGGCTGAAAAACATAGAGACTTCACGGGAACCGATGTCCGATCGTATTTGGGCAGTTCCACTTTCTTCCCGGCCCAGAAGCTCGAGTCCTTAAGTAATGACTGATTCAGTACGATGGACGACATGCTCTCTCCTATCGGGTTTCTTGTATGCGCCACCGAATTACAGGTCGGATTTGCATACCAGGTTCATAAAACGGCACAATTGTAGTCATAAGTAATTGCGCAGACAATGGGTACATCACCGTTCGACTCCGTATGGCCGAACTCGGGGACATCTCCAGCACCACAAACCTATGAAAAATAAGTGCGTGCCGGCCGTCGATGGCGTGAAAACCGATCGGCAGGCGGCGACGACCACCTTTCACCGTCGATTCTCAGCCGGAAATGAACTCTCTCTATGAACATTGTACTGGTGAATCCCGAGCACCCGACACCAACCGGCAGAGGCCATGGCGGAATCGCTACCTTTGTGTATAATCTTGCGTCGGCACTCGCGGATCAGGGCAACCGAGTCCATGTTTTCGTTCGCGAAGGCGTTACTCCCGACCGACTTCCTTCATCGGTCGAAGTGCACCATTTCGGTTTCGAACGGGTACGCCGAGTATTCCCTTTCTGCCGTAGCGATGCCGTAGACTGGGAGATAGGTTGCTCGCGTGCTCTTCGCACTGAAATCTGCCGACTACACAATTCCGAGCCGATTGATATCGTTGAAATACCCGAATACGGTGGATTGGCGATCGCCTTCAACCCTCCCCTTCCGTTCCCTGTAGTGATACACTTTCATACCCCATCTGAGATGGTCGACCGGCTGAACAAGGTAGAGGCCGATCAAGTCAGAAGTCGTACATATCGCCTCGAGAGTCGTGCGCTTCGCAATGCCGCGGGGTTCAAATGCACCAGCGAGGGTCTCAAGAAGCGTCTTCGAACCTATTTCTCCATTCCGCCCAACAGAGTAACGGTAATCGGAAACCCCGTACCGACTACGGCAATTGAGGCAATCGAAAAGAAATCCCCCGCGGATCAGGATCGCATCAACATTCTCTTTTCCGGACGACTGGAAAGACGTAAAGGAGCCGAGATTTTGCTGCATCTTGTGAATGACATTCTTGACATCGATCCTCGGGTGAACCTGACAATTGCCGGAGAAACAGAAACGGGTGAAGCCCATAATTATCGAGCAAAAATGGAGGATACAATCTCGGCCGAAAACCGTGACCGGGTGTGGTTCCTCGGGGCGCTTTCACGGGAACAGCTTTACGTGCAGTATCGACGCTCCAGCGTTTTCCTGTTTCCATCTCTGTTTGACAATGCCCCCAATGCGCTTTTTGAAGCCATCGCCGCGGGGCTGCCGGTTGTTGCCGCCGACGTGGGAGGTGTCGATGAGATCGTTCGTCACGGTGAGACGGGCCTTCTTTTCCCGCTCGACGACCCGGGCTACCTGATCAAGCATCTGCAAACCGTCATTAGAGATCCGGCACTTGCCGAGTCTCTTGCCCAAAACGGCTGCCA
>CAZEMW010000490.1:0-3680 GCA_964513105.1 uncultured Fibrobacterota bacterium | reverse complement strand
TACTTCACGGTGTTCCTTCAAGGCGGACCTTCCTTCCGGAAGACCTCAGTCGCCAAAGGAATAACCCTAATAATATAGGATTGTGGTAGGGGTGGAGTGGAGGGATCGCATAAATGGTTGAAAAGAAATGGATTGCGAGGCCGAATCCTTTGATTGCGAGTCATGTGAATGAGTCTTCACTCCCGAATACCCAATCCAATTACCGGATCGTGAGACTAGTTAACCTGCAGCCGCCCGTCTGCGGGAAAGCCGTCTCAAGCCAAGCTTCATCCCTACTGCGTGTCCGACCTTGAGGTAGGTCATGATGTTACAGTTTGCACCGTTTTCCACTTTGGATATCTGTTGTTGTGTCAGGTGAGCCGCCTCCGCCAGTTCCCTTTGACTAAGACCTGCGCGTAGACGTTGCTCCTGAAGCCCAAGCGCCACTTCAAGGAGCTCCTTCTCTTCATCGAATCGCTCTTTGAAGTCGCTGTTTTTCAGTGATTCCATCAAATGGCGTTTAAGAGTTTTCATATTCTTCCCTAATATCCTTTTCAGTCTTTCTTCTCAAGAACTCTGATCGAAGCTTTCGGGCTCTTCTGAGTTCCCTTGATGGAACCCTTTCGGTAGATTTTGTGAAAACATTTGTGAGTACAATGAATTCTCGGAAACAAAAGAAGTACAGAATGCGAATTCGGTCGCTCCTTAACCTGATTCTCAGCTCATGGATACCGTCCGTAAGCAGATCCGCATATGGACGGGGAAGTTGCGGTCCTTTTTCCTCGAGAATCCCAAGGAGTGCAATGACCTTTGCTTTTTCTCTTATGGATCTACTCTCAATGAATTCATATACGTCGGAACGCCCGGAATTATCTTCGTAGTATATGACTTTCCATCCTTTGCGGGTAGATCTCATATGATTAAGATACATCATTTTCGGTGTAACGGCAAGATTCCTGTTTTACGCCGCTACGCGAACTAAGATGCTCGGAGCTAATGCATTAGACCATGAAACGAAGCCTCCAACAACAGGAATACATTGCCGGTTTTAACCGGGCAATGGATTTTATCCAGAGCAATCTCGATCGCCCGTTGCAGTTGAAAGAGGTCGCCGAGGCGGCCCATTTCTCCCCGTTTCATTTCCACCGCATATTCCGGGGCGTGGTGGGTGAGACCCTTGGGGGATACATCCAGCGGCTTCGGGTGGAGAAAGCCGCTTCGCTTCTGATCACCAACCCCAAAGCCTCGATTACCGCCGTAGCTCTCGACTGCGGCTTTTCCACTTCCGCCTCTTTTGCCCGGGTTTTTCGATCCCATTACGGCATGAGTGCCGGGCAGTGGCGCTCCGGTGGGTGCCGTGACTACCATGCGGTAAAAAATGAAAATAGCAAGATCGGACAAACGAATGGCAAGAATCGGATAGAGACGGATTCGGATAACGGGTATTTTGACACCGTACAGTTTGAGTTCGGCGCCGAAAACTCAGACGACCAGTCTAATCCCAATTCGCAAAGGAGGCCGTCAATGGCTACGCCGATTCAGACCGATGTCGTTGTGAGAAACCAACCCGAAATGACCGTTGCCTATGTGCGGCATATCGGCCCGTACAAGGGAGACGAGAAGCTGTTCGAAGGGCTCTATTCAAAGCTCATGACCTGGGCCGGAGCGCGTGGACTGCTTGCGCAACCCGACCTGAAATGTCTTCAGATCTATCACGATAATCCCGAGATCACCGATGACAAAAACCTTCGGCTCGACGTGTGCATTTCCGTGCCGCAAGACACCGTGGTAGAAGGCGAGATTGGTAAAATGAAGGTGCCGGGAGGGAAGTATGCCGCGGCACGGTTCGAGATTACGCCGGATCAGTATCAGCAGGCTTGGGATTACGTATTCGCAACCTGGCTTCCCGACAGCGGCTACCAGCCCGACGATCGCCCGCCGTACGAATTGTGCCTCAATGATCCGAGGGAACATCCGGAGCATAAGCACATTGTGGAGATTTGTGTTCCGGTGAAACCGCTGTAGGCGGCCGGAGGTCGGGACATTGAAGAACCGGGCGCTACCTCGTATGTCGAATGACGGTTGCGCCCTTTATTGACTCTCCTGTGCATCGTGGGCGAGAGAAGACCGACCGGATATCTCCGACGAGATGGAATCATTTGGTATGTCAACCGGATGAGCAGGTCGTGAACGCCCTTTCGAAACTATCCTGCGTTACCTCGGGACCGATTGCGACCAGTTCCGTCGGCTGAGAGTAATCTGCAACCTCGACGGTGCAAATTCGATCCGATGCTGCCTGCACCGATCGCGTGGTACCGTCGGGCATGTTCACATATCCCTTCAATCGAAAGCATTTCGGTGCGTACTCCGACAAAAAACGACTCAATTGCGCCTCGCTCATTGTTGTATGAGTGCGCAATGCAGCCGAGCCCACCGGGGGACGTTCACCGGGTTTTAGAAGGGAATGCTCGGCGGCGCGCAGCACGGCTGTCGGGGTGTCGGCAGTCTGAAGCCGTAATTCGGTTGCACAGTGGGAGGTCTTCACCACGTGAGCATGGGGATTCAGTTCCCTGATTCTCCGGGAGGTTGCCTCGACTGTGTCCGGATGTGTCAGATCGGTTTTGTTCAAGATGATCTCATCGGCGACGCGCGTCTGGTGGACTACACGGGTAATGTTCCCATGAACTCTGAGAAAACTCGATGTGTCAACGATGCTCCAGATATACCCGAGGTGCAACACCCGGCCGAGTTCGGAGTTGGTAAGAATCTCCACTATCGCGATCGGATCAGCCATTCCGCTTGCCTCAAGCACTACCAGGTCCGGCCCGGTCTGTTCCACCAGCGACACGCAGGACGACACAAAATCCGACAACAGACAAACGCAGAATACCGACCCTTTGTTAAGTTCAAGTATCTCGAAAGGCTTCCGCAGTCCCCGAAGCTCTCGACCGTCGATATGTCCGTCCGCAAATTCGTTCTGAATGACCGCAATTCGTTTCTTCTCGGAGTATTTCTCCAGGATTCGCTTAAGCAGGGTAGTCTTTCCACTGCCAAGGAATCCGGTCACTATAAAGAAAGGAATTGTCATACCTCTCCCCTCTTGATTTTCGCGGATCAACGACTTTGAGGGATGTGCCGGGACACGTAATGCGAGTTTGTCTCAGGACGTTCCTTGTAAGTGGTGCCTGTCCGAAAACTCCTGTTCATCTCGATTCCGCCCGATGAACAGGAGTTTTGGGACAGACACAAAGTAAGCGATGATTCCCAACAGGTCTGAAACAGCACGTGGTCGGGAGAAATGCTACAAATCATATCGGCTCTTTTCATCGAGCCTTTCCTTGACCGCAGCCCTCAACTGGTCGTGCCGCGGTATCTGAGATACGAATTTTATTCGCCCGTCGATGCAGACGGTCGGGATGTTTTTGACCATTAGCGCAGTCATGAAAGCGACCGAACCTGGTTCCTTTATCTTGTGCTCCCGCCACTCGACCACGTCCTTGAAATCCGTCATCGCGCTTTTCACCGCTTCGACCATGTATTGGCAGGGCGCACACGATTCAGAATCCAATGTGATAACATCAAATAAAATGCCTGGGACTTTTACATCTTCATAACGTCCAGTGACTTTATTAAAAGCAGGTTTTTTATCAAAACTGTAAATAAAAATATCCTCATGTGTTCGTTTTATTTTAGCTCCGTAG
>CAZEMW010000489.1:0-3687 GCA_964513105.1 uncultured Fibrobacterota bacterium | reverse complement strand
GGTATTCACCACCTGTACGTTCAATTTTGCTTCCTGTGCAAGCTTCAATGCCTCATCGGAGTTCTCTTTCAGCTGAACGATATCGATCTCCGGCAACAACGCTTCGTTTTCGAGCTGCTCAAGGTTCGGAGCGCACCCAATGGTGAGGACGGCCGGAATCACGACTAATACTAAACGCCCGGGCCATGCGTACGTCATATTCGAGAGCCTTTCTCCGGAATCGGTGGTCCGTAAGCGGGTGTTTCGGACCAACTTAAGGGGGCAGTGGGAACAATCCCCGTTTCACTCAAAGTATACATCATCGACATCGAAGGTCAATAGAAGCCGTATTCGGGTCGATTGGGGTAATCCGAGACGCTCCGATCCTTGTAGCGTCACCAGCAACGTGGTATTTTAAACCTGTGCCGGTAATTCCGAATTCAGCGACATTCGGGCTCACGGCGGCAAGATCGGTGCGAAGTCCGGATCGGAGTGGTGTCGGCCGTGGGTGGATCGGCTACCTGCGAAAACCTCCGACACAAAAAGCAGTCTTATACACCGGAGAACACTACTCGGCGAAGAAGCACAGTCCGACCGAATTCCGGAACCCGATTAGAGCAACTATGATCCTTTATCGACATATATTACGAGAACACATTCTCCCGTTTTTCTACGGGTTTGCGACCATCATGTTCATGCTGGTGATGCAGCTCGTGGTCAATATTCTGCAGAAAATTCTTTCCAAAAACATCGCCATCCCCATTGTTCTGGAGATCTTCATCTGGAGCATGGCCTGGATGGTGTTGCTGGCCGTGCCTATGGCCTGCCTGGTTGCCACACTGATGGCATTCGGGCGTTTATCGGCCGACAGTGAAATCACGGCGGTCAAAGCGTCGGGCCGAAATCTTGTTCATCTCTTAACCCCCGTGCTTCTGGCGGCTTCGCTGGTGGCGGTTTTGCTGATTTTCTTCAACAATCTTATCTATCCCGAAGCAAATCACCGAGTGGCGAATCTCATGGGCGACATTTCCCGAAAGAAACCGGCCGCACTTATAGAGCCCAATATTCTGATTCGAGATTTCAAAAACTACGTGTTACATGTTCGTGAAGTCGACAACCGAACCGGCAAGCTGACTGCGGTAAAGGTTTTCGCAGACGCCCCCGGAAAAGACCCGACCACCATTGTGGCCGACAGCGGCTATCTTGAGGTTACAAAAAACGAGGAATACCTCAGGATGACACTCTACGGTGGAGAAACGCATTCGGTAAGCAGAGACAACAAAGACGAATATTTCGTAGGCTCTTTCGGCAAGCAGGTCATTTTCATTGAGAACGTCGATACGGAGTTCCGTCGCACCCAAAGCGAATACCGAAGCGATCGGGAGAAAAGTGCGGCCGCTCTCAGAGCCGACATCACGGAGATGCAGAAAAAGCGGCAATCCTACTACTCAGGCCACAATGAAGAACTTGATTCGCTTCTGTCGGCCATGCGCCGATTCGACAGCCTTTCCGTGGCGTATCTCGCCCCCAACGACACCGATACCATCACAACCGATACCGTAACCGGAATTGCGGAAGAACGCGGCCCGCCGGCGGTCGAAAACGGGGACGGACCCGGTGCGGAAGTGCAGGTTGTTGATTCTCCCGTGATCGATACCGTCGACGACAGCATTGCGGGCACGGGCGCCGCCGACTCGGCTCATCCCCCGCAGGATACAATCCCGAGCTGGTCCTCATGGGCACGGGATTTTGAGCGAAACAAGACTCGCACCGTTAGCAAACTTCAGCAAAGAGAGAGTTCTCTCGATCGCGCCACTCGACGAGTTGACGATCAGGATCATCGCATGGCGGGCCACCTGGTAGAGCTTCATAAGAAGTATTCGATCCCAATTGCATGCATCGTATTCGTGCTGATCGGTGCTCCTCTGGGAATCATGGCTCGCGGCGGCGGCCTGGGTGTGGGGATCTCCTACAGTCTCTTCTTTTTCATAGTGTACTGGGCTTTTCTGATCGGCGGCGAAAGCCTGGCGGAGCGTTTGATTGTCCCCGCGGGAATCGCCATGTGGTCCCCCAACATAGTCTTGGGCGCCTGCGGCATTTACCTGGTTATCCACATGATCCGTGAACGTACGGTCATATCACTCGGGCCGCTCATCCGTCTGGGTCACAGCGTTGCCGAAAACAAAATCCTGCAGGCGATTCGAACCGGTATCCGCGCCGTTGCCCGGGTTGCCTTCACGGTACCGGTGTGGATCTTGAATCGCATCGTTGGTCTTCTCCCCGGATACCTGATACGAGGGTTCATCAAAAACACATTTATAACGTTTGGTGCCCTGGTCGTGGTGTTCGTTGTGGTTGATTACATCGGTAATCTCAGACAGTTCGAAACCGCGGGCGTTCGCCTGACGGTCTTGTACTACTGGTATGTTCTTCCCTGGTTTATCCAGCTCATTGCCCCGATCTGTCTTCTGATGGCATCGATGTTCGCAGTTGGTAAGATGGCGAAATACAGCGAGCTGACCGCGATCAAGTCCTCCGGGATCAGTATCCGTCGACTTACGCTTCCCCTTCTGGGACTCGGGCTTATAATCGCCTTCGTCGGATTCCACGTGGGGGAAAGATTCCTTCCGGAAGCGAATCGGAGGCGTGAGGAAGTAATGGAGGACGTTCGGGCGGCACGCGACAAAGAACACGGGCGAGAACGCAAGGCACGATCGGAGTATCGGCGCAACTTTTACTACTTTTCCGATCCCTGGACCGTCTATCGGTTCCAGGAATTCGGAACTCATCCACAACGCACGAAAAATGTTTCGCGAGACAGTTTTCGCGGAGACGGAGCCATTTCCGAGCATATTACCGCCGAGAAGATGGATTACTCCGACGACGGATGGCGATTCATAAACGGCAGCGTACGACAATTCGGGCCGGAAGGGATGGACAGCTCGTTTTCATACGACACGCTCCCCGCACCAACGCTTACCGCTTCTCCCGACCAGATGGTGGCTCGAATCAAGCGAATTGAAGAAATGAGCTACTGGGAACTCGAGGACGCCATACAGCAGGCGCAACGCCGAGGCGAAAAAGTGCACAACTATCTTTCATCTTTGCATTTCAAAATTGCCCTGCCGTTTATGAATTTCATTGTGATTCTCCTCGGAGTTTCCATAACGGCACGAGCCGGACGCAAAGGAGCGACCGTGCTGTTCGGTGTTGGACTTCTGATTACATTTGCATACTGGGCCATGGCTCGAGTGATGCTTGCCTTCGGAGAAAATGGCCTGTTGAACCCGTTGGTTGCGGCATGGGGAGCCAATGTGCTATTCTCTATACTAGGAATATTCCTCTACCGAAGAGCATCGCAATGAGTGCACGCAAAAGCATTCTCCTGGTTGACGACAATCATGATACCCTGGACCTGCTGGAGATGTATCTTTATCGAGACTATGAGATCCATACCGCTCTCAACGGATTCGAAGGGATTGAGCGAGCCGGGGAAGTGCGTCCCGACTGTATCATAACCGATATTATGATGCCGGCTATGGACGGCATCAAATTTCTCAACACGTTGCGAAAAGACGATGAATTAAAAGATATTCCGGTTATTGCCGTCACCTCTTTTGTACGGCGAGCCGCGACCAAGAGTTTGACAAACATCGGTTTTGTGGAAGCACTGGCGAAGCCGATCGATCGGGCCACCCTGATCGATGC
>CAZEMW010000488.1:0-3701 GCA_964513105.1 uncultured Fibrobacterota bacterium | reverse complement strand
CGCTCGAGAAAATCAAGCTCCTGTATCCCGCATTCGAACACGCCGACGACGCGCGAAAGAGCGAATCGCCCAAAGAAGCCGCTCCCGGTGATACGGTTCGTCTGAAAGTGCAGACAAAGGAACTGGCAAACGGGGAAGAAAGCACGTTCAATATTTTTGATGTCTCCGGAGAGTCACCCGTACTAATCGACACGGTGACCGGAACGAACCGGGACGGGAATGCCTTTGCCGACTGGGAAATCGATCTGTCCAAGTGCAAATCCGAGTCGCCCAAACTGGAGTTTGACGCCGGAGCGAAAGGGAAAAAAGCCCCCGAACGGGGCAAAATTCCGGTCAACACGGCCCGGGTGATATGCGATTTTGTGGAAATCCCCGACGTCCAGTTTCATCATAACAGTGCATTGCCCGCACTCGACTCCGAAGGCGCGCTGATCGGATCACTGGTGTCGGCCTTGTCATTTGCGCATGAAAACCCGGACAAAGAAGTCGTCCTGTTCGGTCATTCGGATTCCTCGGGGGACTCATCATACAATTACGATCTCTCTCAGTTCCGCGCCGAAGCAGTAAAAGCGATTCTCGACGATGATGAAGATCTCTGGCTTGACTGTGTCGATTTTGCCTCGAAAGTAGAGGACTTTCAGCGGATCTGCGCTTCACTTGCCTCCGGATTCGGCTGGAATTGCGATCCCGGAGGAGTCGACAACCAGTACGGCCCCAAAACCGAACAGGGCCTGAAAGGATTCCAGACCGAATACAATACTCGCTATAACGGCGAACTGGCCGTAGACGGAAAGATCGGCCCGAAAATCTGGGGCGCCATGTTCCGGCTTATTCGGGACATGGTAGTCGAAGGATTCGCCCGCAAAACAGGCGAACAACTACCACCGATGCTTACCTACGGCCACAAAGGCGAAGGCGTCTACCCCTGCGGCGAATCGATCGCGATCGAAGACGCTCAGAAAGACAACTACCGCACCGCCGAAAACCGCCGCGTAGAAATCATGTTCTTCGACAAAGGAGAATGCCCCACTTTAAAGCCTGCCGCAGATAAGGCGAAGGTTACGAAAAAGGAAGCGGTGGTGTATGATGAGCGGCGGTTTGAGCGGAAGGTGGTGGCCGCTGAAGAAGTGACGGTAGCCGCCGAGGGCGAGGTCTTCTACGACACGGCCGAAGGTGAACTCGGCATCGTAGATACCTCAAAAATGACCGAAATCCAGCGCGAAATCGAGTGGATGGACGCATTTACACCGTACATGAAGGTTTTTCTCGAACAGCAGAAAGGGCATAAAGAAAAGGACCGGAAAGCCGAAGCGCAGGCTGTACTGCATGTCATGAAGGAGTTTGTCGACGCCGATAGCGATGAGGAGGCGAAAACCATTATCGAAAATCTCGATCAACGCATATCCGAAGTAAAAAATGACATTCTCTCCGACGAAGAGCAGTATGCGAGTGTCACCGCGGCCGGCCACAAAATGAAGCCAGGCGATGTGCGCGAAGTATTCTGGGTAAGCGGAAAACGCATGGTCCGTGTACGAGGCAAGAAGATCAGATCACATAACCGATGGTTCAGTAAGAAACAGGTTTTGCAGCAGTTGAAAAAGGAGCAAAGGGAAGCCGAGGCCGAGAGGAAAAAACGAAACGGACCGGCAAAAGAGGCGGAACTCAAGATTTTCGAAAAGAAACTGTTCAGCACCGGCGGCTCATGGTCAAAGGAGATAGAAGAGTTCAACAAAAACTGCAACATAAACTTCTTTGAGGAGTCGACTGTTGTCGACGGCTCTATTGGTGCTCAGTTTTTGCGCCATTCCGCCGAAGCGACATTCGGTGCAACTGCCAACTGGAAAGAGGACAAAGCGATCAAAATTGGCGGCAAGGCTGAGGGAAGTTTTGCGCTTGCTCAGGCGCAAGGGACATTCAATGTCAATCTTCCATCCGAAAATGGGTTGAATCTGTTTGATATTCTGAGGCGAGTCAATACCGACGTGGTTGACGAGGATTGCACAGATATTTTCCTTCTGGTTCAAATCTCGACAAAAGGAAGTGCCTTTGTGGGTTGCTGTGCGGCAGTGTCGATGGATCTCGGTGTTTCCGTGAAAGAGAATCAGGAATCGGGCGGACTCGAATCGGGGTTGGAACTGTTTGCGGGCGCAAGAACCGGAGCCGACACAACGCTGGCCTTGAAAATGAAGCTTTACAGCGATGAAGACCGATCCGAGAATGTCAGCCTGAACGCAATAGACTGGACCCCAATTGCCGAAGCGACCTACGGCGTTTGGGCCGCAATCGGTATCGGGTTGGAGGCCGGTTTTCAGTTGGGCTATTTTGACAGTCGATTCAGGTTTCAGGCCAAACTCGGACTGGTCCTGAAAGCTGGGGCGGGCCAGTTTGTCAAAGGCAGTATCGATGCCGCAAACGGTGCTAAGCTGATCTGGACGATAGCGCGGGGAATGAATTGGAAGCACATGAGCAAGGTTCTCGACGGATACGTCCATGACTTGTATCAGGGACTCATGCTCAACTGTTTTCTCGTGGGAGAAACGCTGGAGAAAGCGTACTACGAATTCTCCGGGTCTGTTGATGAAATCCTCCAGAATGCCGCAAATGCGGCGGAACGAGGTTTAGGGGAGCTCAAGGATATCGACGATAGTTTCGATAGATACATCCCCGGGTACTCCGGTTTCAAGCAGTTCAACGCAAATTTCCTCCTGCTGAGATCAACCTATAACTTCCTGCGCGAGCATAACAAGAACTATGATTTGAAATCGGCGGCGATCGACAGGGTGGAGACCGCGGAACGTGAGGGGCGATGGAAATACGCGACCTGGCAAATGAAAGTCAACTTGATCTATGATATGCGATATGGTGGAGCGGGTATCGGTGGCTTTTCGGAGGAAAAAAAGGAAAATGCCGTCATTGCGGTGCTCAGAAGTGCGAGGCATGCTGAGGAGTTTGCGAAGATTGTGAAGAGCCTTCAAGAGCCTGATGACACCGTTCCAAGGGAGCCCGTATACCTCGATGAGCTTTTGGATTTTGAGCAGCAACAACAATTTGATCAACTAAAAAGAAAGTTTGAGTTTAGGGGGTGATTTATGCGCTATCAGAGCTACGGATGTTTTGCACTAATTTTAACGTGCTCTCTTTTCAATATATCTTGTCAAAAGGACAAGTATGCAAAAATGTATAAAGGTAAGTCCCCTGAGGCTCTTTGTACTTCACTACTAAATGTAACAAGTAAGCCTTGGGTAGGTTCTTTTGAACGGGTAAAAAGGATTGTCGAGTATGGTGCCATATTAGATTGTGTTGATGTTGGTTTTACAAGCACAACAAATACCCCCCTCCTCATGGCTGCCGGAGCGCTCGAACTAGACCGTTCCAAATACCCTAGCGAAGCATTCCGGGATAGTTGTGAAATTGAAGCGGTCAAAATCGTCAAATACCTCGTATCGAAAGGTGCCGATCTTCACGCCACTGACAGTAGCGTGAACCGCCGTAACGCACTGCATCTCGCTGCAATCGGCGGCCGTCCTCGGATGATTCGTGCCCTCGTAGAACTGGGACTGGGTATTAACAGTCAGGACAGCATGAATATTACCCCGCTGATACAGGCGGCCGGTAGCGGCTGTATCGAAGGAGTAAAGGAGTGTGTTGAAGCGGGAGCCGTTGAAAATGCCAAAATGAACGGCAACAGGACCGCTCTGGAC
>CAZEMW010000487.1:0-3715 GCA_964513105.1 uncultured Fibrobacterota bacterium | reverse complement strand
ATCGTGATCTCCTTGAAATGCGACGTACCGGCACGTTCCGTAACGATTTCTACTACCGCCTCTGTTCCGACATTATCACAATGCCGTCATTGCAACAACGGGTATCCGAGAACCCCGGAGAGCTGGCGGCCCTGGTGGAAAACGTGTCTTTACGAATAGTCGGAAAGTCATCACCCGAACTCACCGAACGGCTCTGCCGAGTGATCAGATCCTGCATGGGGCAGGACTACGGGTGGCCGGGAAACGTACGCGAACTGGAACAGTGCGTGCGGGGGATACTTATCCGCGGAACCTGCAGCGGCGACCCCGCGTATCCCGTAGCGGACGGTATTGATAAATGCCTCAATGAAATCGCCGGGGAAACTCTCACCGCGGATTCTCTACTCGCACAATACTGCCGAACCCTCTACAACAGACACAAAGCCTATACCAGAGTCGCCGAAATCACCGGTCTGGATCGACGGACGGTCAAAAAGTATGTGGATAGTTTGGGGGGGTGAGGTTCGGGGTTCGGGGTTGTCGGCGAGCCGGAAAATTGGTTGTCTTCCTTCCCCACCAATGGTGCCCGGGGGCTTCAGTCTCAAAACCGCCTTTCTACAGTTTTGCGACGTTTGACGGGTGACGGGATTCGGAGTTGCCGGCGAACCGGAAGATTGGTTGTTTTCCTCCTCCAACAATGGTGGCCGGCACTTTTGTACCGGCCGCTCGTTTTCAAGGATTATTGAACCCACACTCTCCCGAACTACAGGTCTTCCCCCACAGCTCATTTCTGAGCACGGTGGTCTTAGAGGATTCCGTCAAGACTATAACCGATCGCGAGATCCGCAATCCGCAATGAAAAGTGGAATCACTTACCGGGTGAACCTTCCGCGTCCCTGGTATCGTCCCAGATGCTATTCCATTTCCGTATCGCATGGGCAATAGTATTCCTGCGCATTTCGATAACCGATGCACCTGCGAGAATCAGAACCCCCAATCCCGCGGGGATCGCCCAGACTGAGGCGGCATTGAATGTTACCGCGGAAAAGGTGGCACTTACCACTCCAATTCCGCCGCCGAACACCCCAAAAAGAAACACTGATTTTTGTCGGAATACGAGGCCGATCGCGATCAAGAGTGCACCGCTGCAAATCGAAAGGATAGAAACCCATGTTTCGGCACCGAACATCTGCGTAGTCGCTATTGTAAGAAAGAGACCAAACGCCCCAAGCAGACGATATACACGGCCGACGGTCCTCGAATCAACTTGGGTGGAGAGGAAGAACAGTAGCCCTGCAACCGGTATTGCCGCGACAAAGAGCATACCGAGATTCAGGAACAGGAGCTCCTCCACAGTCGCTACAGTCAAAATCATACAGGCAATCGACATACATCCGGCTCCGCTTCCCTGGATCGTATGCTTAACACCGCTTTTCAAAGCCGTTCCCCCGGTTACGAAAAACGCCGCAAACCCAACAGCACCGAGAACAAAACCGAGGAAAGTCGCCGTAACATCTCCGAAAAGAGCTCTGACCAGGATGGTCAGGGCAGGCGCGGTCAGCATAAGCCGAGAGAAAAGTCCCTCTTTGGTGCGGAGAAGAGGTTGCGAACGAAGATACGCGGTGTCGACAAGATAAACCAGAACCGTCATTGTCAATACAATAAATCCCACCTGAGTCGGATGTCTTCCCGGCAGCAGGATACACGCATTGGCTGCAAAATGGGTCACGGTCAAGATCCAGGCTCTCGGACGAACCAGCACCATGAATCCGAGTCCCACCAGCGGAATGGTCACTAAGAGGGTCGCGGCCGCGGTAAGTGCGACTGCCGAGGGTGACGACGAATTTACTATGAACATATCGGGCATCGATGTCACTTTGCCGGTAGCAACAAGCGAGTGAATCATAGCCCCAAGTTGCGAGAAAAGCACCGGAAGCGAGGCTACCGCCAGTCCGAGAAAAGTCCTTGCTCCGCGAGTTTCTTTCAGTCGGGTTCCCAGGACCAGTCCAAGAATCCCCAGTCCCGTGGTAATACCGAGAAAAATCCAATGACGGGACATGAACCCGATGCTGTGGATTCCCTGAAGCATAAATAAAGCACCGGCGACAATCACCGCCCCCGCTCCCACGCCGCGCATGATACCGGGAAGACGGGTGAGAGCGGATTCCGAACGGTCTCTCGACGGCTCTTCTTCTGCCCAACTCCGGGACTCCTCGCTGCGCAGTGCCGCATCGATTTCTTGCACCACCGCAGACTCTTTGCCGAGAGTACTCGGCGGACGTTTTTCCTGTCTCAAACTCGTGGATGTCATCATGATCTCCTCCGGATTTCGTAGGCTTTGGGTTACAGTTCGATTTTCCGAGTGCGCTCCGCAGCAAGCGAATGACTGTTACGTGGAGTTCCTGGCGCGAAGAACAGCATGTTGCGTTGAACAACGCACTGTTTTTTGTACCTTTCTCTTTATTTGTTGCCATTCTCCTTTGGTTCTGTCTTCCCGGCGGTAATCTCGCCCAGAAGCGAACGAAGCTCCTTTTCTTCTTCTTCGGCTTCAAACTCCTTTTCCAACGTATCCGGTGCGTCATCCGTTCTGTCCGAAAGAAGTTCCTTCTCCAGAATTCTGCTCTCCCAGCGAGAAAACGCCTCTGAGACATCGTACGTCCCCGCCCCGCCCGTCTTGTCCATTGCCGAGACCGCGTCGGCGCATTCCTGGCGGCAGGCCAGGCTGTTCTTTCGTTGCCTTATCTCAGCAAGACTTCGCTCCAAACGTTCCAGATCCGCGGAAAGTTTCTCTTCGGTATTCCACACCTCTTCTCGATCGCTTTCGGTTCGCGTGATTTCTTCTCGAGTCGCCTTGACCCGACGCGCACATTCCAGCGCACGCTTCTCATCCATCGAGTGCACCCGTCCGGCTCGATCCATCCATTGGGATTCCTGATTCCTCAGATCCGACAGCTTCCCGTCAAGGCGAACACGATCGGCCTGTACCCGGGTGAAATGAATCCGCGCTCTCGCTCGGGCACGCTCCATCTCACGAATCATACTGTCCGCTACCGCCTCGTGATTTTCGATTTTCCCTACCAGTTCCTCGGTATGAGCCTGAATCGACACCGCCAGTCGCTTGAACGCTTTCATTTTCCTTCCTCCTTAGTTGAGTTGGTTTGTCCGCAAGCCACCGTTAAAACAAGGGGTGTGCCGGCTCTCGTCAATTGTTGTAAAGCATTGAAATTACAGAGTATACAGGATTTGGTCATTCTACCCATTGCGGATAATGTGTTCATTTTGTGACCAACCAGTGTCATTGTATGCACATTCGGTGTTGATATCATACTTCCACGGTGGAGTGATCGGCGAATGCGTATTTTTGTACAAACCCGTGGGAGGAGTTAAATGTCTGATAGAGGGATAGCTTTTCGCAGGATAGGAATTGTCACCGGCCTGAGCCTGGCCGGTATCGTTTCGATAATGGTTGCCCTGACCAGGGCACCGTCACTCGGGAACGATCAATTGGTCAGTGTCAGCGCCCCCCCTGAAACCGGCCCGGAGTACACGCCGTTTTTCGCCCTTTGCGACAGCATCCCCTGCTCGGTCGAATGTGGCGATCCGTACGACCCACGGCTCTTTGGACCTCCCGACGGCCCCTTTGCGGGACAATTTCTCAACACCCGCATTCTACGGTCGGTTCGAACACTGGAAGCCCCGGATGAGGAGCGGCATGTGTACTAACCGTCGGCAGCTA
>CAZEMW010000486.1:0-3719 GCA_964513105.1 uncultured Fibrobacterota bacterium | reverse complement strand
GTGAAAAGGCCCATCGTATACCCAGATTCAGGAAACCGCGGAACGGATGAGCGTATGTGTTTCGATTCGGATCTTCCTGATTGAGGGCCATGTCGTATTCTACGGCCACCGCGAACTCCTCATTCACCCCGAGATCGGTCCCGATATAGCCGTTCGGCCACTTTACCCGAGATCGTTCTTCGAGCGAGTAGTTGACCGCCCCATGGAATCCCCAGCTAAGCGTCGAAAACAGCAGGTAATTCTTGCTGATTGCCAGGAACGCCCCCTGAGACTTGTACACATACCCACGGTAACTGTTTTCCGCGTCGACATATCCCTCAATGCCACCAAATCCCTGCCAGTCAAACCCGATCGCAATTCCGGGAAAATGGTACGATTCTTCTATCAGGCGATACTTGACCAGAATTCCGGGCCAGGGATTTCCTTTTACCCCTTTGCGGCCAATCAGTCCGTCCGCACCGTACCCGGCTCCCATCATAAACCGGGGCGTTATCCCAACCGACATGAAAAAAGTCATTCCGGAGCCGTCTACCGACGGTTGCCGAGCAGGATAGACCCGCATTTCAAGATCGTAATACGCCCGCGGAAGAAGTCCGGCGGTATGACAATCGATTAACCGTCGAGGCTGTACCATTTCTTTGGCCTGGCAGCCCCATCCAAACAGACCTATGAGTAAAAGACATGCCGTCGCATGTCCTTTCGCCGGGAGAAATCTCACCTGCTCTCCTTCTGCGCTTGTCTCTTTCTTATTTCGTTTCGGCGACGGATGATATTCTTTTTGCGCTCATGTTCGGCGCCGGTTCTGGAGAAATCATGCTCACCGCTTCCATCCCACTTTGCGACGAAATATAACTCTTTGGTTTCGAGAGGATTGGCGGCGGCCTGGAGAGATCCGAAGCCGGGGGAACAAATCGGCCCCGGGGGAAGACCCACATGAAGGCGGGTGTTGTAGGGAGAAGGGTTCTTCAGCTCTGAAACTCGAAGCGGACCCGAAAATTTTCGCAACGCATACCGAACGGTCGGATCCGCTCCAAGGCTCCATCCTTTTCGCAGCCGATTGTGGAACACGCCACTGATTCGACGTCTTTCCGAAGGCACGGTTGCTTCTTTTTCGACAATCGAAGCCATTGTCACGATTTCAAGGACTGAGAGGTCCTGAACACCGGGGGCAATTTCGACCTCCGGCCAGACCTTCTCGAAATGTTCCACCATCGTGCGAATCACCTCTTCCTCATCGGCGTCAGGATGGATATGGTACGTATCCGGGTAGAGAAAACCCTCGAGGCTGCCGTCTTCCGGGCTGTACCTGGAGCGTACGGAGGAGTCGAGGCATATCGAAACAAATCTCGCCGAATCCAGTCCCAGCTCACGTGAAACAAGTGCGGCGGTCTGCTCAACCGTAAGCCCTTCCGGTATCGTCACCGCAACACTCAATGCCTCGGCATCCCACAATCGCTTTTCCGCCCGAAGCACCCCTTCCCCGGTTAGAAAAGTGTACTTTCCGGCCTGCATTGCTCGGTCGGCCCCTGTAAGGCGGGTCCAAAGCAGAAAGGCCTCCGCCGAGCGGATGATACCCTTTTCCTCAAGCCTTCGGGCCACCCGGGAAATCGATCCGCCCGGCTCCACAATCAGCTCAATCTTCTCGGTACTCTTCCCCATTGGAGCGAAATAGTACAGATACCCTCCTCCGACACCCATCAGGAAGATAAGACTGACAACGAGCAGTACAATTAGAATTTTCTTCATTGGTATAAACCGATACGAGAAAAGGAGTCCATAAAAAATATAGCCCAAACCGGCGAGCAGGTAAAGAACGCCGGTGATCCACAGTCTGAAGACCGCTTTTATGTAGTGCAAAGGAATTCTCGTGTCCCGGAAGCAGCCGCGCGGCTGAACAAATTGGTGTTTTCTGAAAAAATAATCTCTTCCGTAGAATACCGCCGTATACCATTTTGGAATGCGCTTCCTGCATATCCATTATATTTCCTCGCACTACCCCGGCATCTGTTTTCTCCGACGGCATGGGGTCCGAGCGACACCCGGATGATGCGCAACCGCGTTGCCGCGACGCGATTCGGCAATAGGATATTTCGGTCGATATCAGTCATTATTCTTTCGAGCCCGACTGTTTTTTCAGCCCGAAAGGTTTTTCGGCGCAAACGCATGCCGAGTTGAAAACGTACTCTGAGCGGAATAAAGAAAGTTGTTTTGAATCACACTGCTTACAATGGGATTCACGATCGTATACTTAGGGTCCGTCCGAGAATCCCTGAAACGGACATCGAACGGAGTCGTAAACTCCTGCAACGGACATCGAACGGAATCGAATACTTGTGCAACGGACATCGAGCGGAGTCGAGATGCCCGTTTCACAAGCACTGAATACCATAAGAGAAAAGGGCCGGGCAGCTGCTCCGTTATGCGGAGAGGAAAGTCCGGGCACCACAGGACAGGGTGCCTTGTGTTAAACAAGGGTTCCGGTTCATACCGGAAACGGCAAGTGCCACAGAGAATAGACCGCCCCGTGCATACGCACGGAGTGAGATGTGAAAAGGTGGGGTAAGAGCCCACCGCACGACATGGTAACATGCGTGGCAGGTAAACCCCTCCCGGTGCAAGGCCAAGCAGAGAGAGTCCCGTATCGGGAAGAAGTGGTCCGCTTCGAATCTCTCGGGTAGGCCGCGCAGATAAATGGCTGCCTCGCTTCCCACCGGAAGTAAGACAGAACCCGGCTTACAGGCCCTTTTCTCCATTTTTATCCGAAAGAGCGAAGCCTTGTGGTCCTGGAAAGGTTTCGGCCACATTTCAGCAGCACGACCACCAGATTTTATGTCCGTAGTTTGTGGCTTAACCCAGGTTTCGCAGTCGAAAGCGAGCAGTATGCGTAAGATATTGTGCGAGATTGGCTTACAAAAAGCGCAGGGGTATCCGGTGCGATACCTTGAGCATTTTTGTAAGTCAAGATCGTGCAATAGCTTACGCAGAATGCCGTGTGTCGGCTGCGAAACTTGGGTTAAACATCAACTGATTGATTACCACGCCACACCACGTATGTTTGAAAAGCCGAATTATGGTCCGTCCCAACACTAGCCTTCTCGCCCTCCTCTCAGCGGGTATTCTTACCTTCTGTTTCGGGCAGGATCCAGACCCAAATACCGCCGGGCCGTCCGAGAAATCAACGGCCCCCGTCCCAACCGCAACAGAGCCGGAATCACGCAATACCGACTCCCCGGATTCCGCTCGATCACCGGCTCCCGCAACTATACGGGAAATCACGTTTGTCGGTAATCGAGTGACTTCGGAGAAGCTCCTTAGCCATTATCTACAGCTCACTCCGGGGATGCAATTCGATTCGCAGCAAGTCGTCGATGCACAATCGGCCCTGAGAGAAACAGGGCTTTTCCGCACCGCCACCATCATCCCCCGCCCTGCTCCCGGTGGGAAAAAGCTCTTGGTTGTCGTTTCGGAGCGTCCTTATCTGTCGGTAACGGATATAGGTGGTGAACTGTACGGTCTCAAGCTTGGAAGGATTCCAGACGACTGGTTTTTTGAAAGATGGTTCGACCAATGGTTCAAAATTCGGCTTGGGGTGACTCACACCAATTTCAGGGGCATGCAGGAGCAACTCGGTGTTCATCTCAGTTTCTGGGAATCGCGATCCCTCGCCCTTTCCTGGTACAAGCCCTTTATTGGAACAAAGTATTTCACCAGGATTGGTG
>CAZEMW010000485.1:0-3720 GCA_964513105.1 uncultured Fibrobacterota bacterium | reverse complement strand
ATTGATTATTTATTCTAATACTATATTGTCCTTTCCTATTCCCTGCTAATTGCTCTAATCTATTGCCAGGAGGGACCCTCAAATCGTTTAAATATTTTGTTCTGTGCAATACAATCAGCTTCCTTAATGCAACTTTTTGCATTTCTTTGGGAAATCTCTTTGAATAGATCTCTTCCCATATTTTTTCGATAGCCTTATCTTTAAAAGATTCGATCACAACTTATATTAACCTATAACGTTAATAATGTCAAACGTTAATACTCCTCTTGTGTAAGGTATTTAACTATCACTTTTGCGGCCAGCGCAAAAGGCTCTCACAAATATTTTGGGAACGTATCGTGAGAAAACGTAGTCTTATTTGGACCGCACTATCGGTTACCCCCGCGAAGTCTACGCCGATACGCTGCAGGACCGGGCGGCTGCTTATGGGGTACTGCTCCCGGGCAGATTACCGACTACGGGGAGATGGCACTGTCGTTGATGCATGCCCCGAATTCCTGCAGACCCGGGAGCAGCTTACCGGGCTGATCGATCGGCTGACTGCGTAGTTTTGTGTCAGTTCACTTCCTGCCTGTATAGCCTCGCCGGCGGAAGGGGAGGGGAGTGTTCGGATAGAGGGGCATTTTTACTGCGCGGTACCGTGACTCCCGACGGAACCGAATTCCTGAAAGAAGACTGGAAAGTCGCCAAAGACCGAAACGGGTATGTAAACAACAAAGGCGAGGAAATAAAACAAATTCATCTCATTGGTAAAAAAGGGGAAGAACTCTAGCATTCGGTTCCCATGGTTCTGGCTTTTAAGCCAATTCAAAACAACAAAGAGAAGTAAACATAGGAGGCTCTACGATGGATTTTGCGACATTGAAGGAAAAGGCGAAACAGGACTACGGCTTTTCGATTAACATGTTCCAGAAAAAGGAGTTCAAAACAATCGCCGAATCAATTTCGGAAGACGAGACAGTCGAATTTGTTTCCGCCGGAAAAGTCGAGGGAAAAATCGTACCAATCGTTGTCACAGACACGACGATATACGTAAGAAACGTAAAAGTGTCCGATCTCCGTGAAAATTCTGCCATTACGTCAACTGAGATAAGAAGAAGTAGCATTCAATCAGATGTATTCGTTGATGCGCCTCCGGGAAAGTCTTTCGCCACGGTAGTGATCACCGCCGGTTCGGAATTCTTCACTATTGAGAACGTACCTAATGGAGACGCAAACCAATTGGGACGTATGCTATAGCAAAACTGTCTAGTGTACTGCTTCGAATCTCGCTCCGACCGGTTGCCGTTGGGTCAAATTCGTAAAAAAGGAGTTCTAATGGTGCAAAAACAGCGTTCTCTTTTCCTGGCTTCCTGTTTTTCCGTTCCACCACCATTGATTTTTTTTGGTGACAGCGGGAATGATGCCCAGGCTTCCGCCAAATCGTCTGCTCCGGAACCTGACACATTTAAAGAAATCAATATTACCACCAACGAGTACTGTATCCGCATACCGAAGGGGGAATCCCTGCACTTGCCCTACAAATGGAAAAGTGTTGATCCTGATATTGTTCAAGTAGATAAGGATGGAAAGATTACCGGCCTCGAATATGGAATAGCGAGGGTCTCCGTTTCCCTTCGGGCGAAGTACAACTATTATGAAAACAGCGATGAGCCGCTCACCGATAAAGCTACCGTACTTGTGTAAAACGACACAAATCTCCAACGAATCGACCCGCCGGAGATTCAGGAAACGGCTCATTTCGGCGAAAAGATCGCCCTTTCGGCCGACGGGAAAACTCTGTTGATTAGCTCGCCGGGAATCGACAAAGCCTATCTCTATGAACTGGAGGGGGTAGGCTTTACCCTGAAAAAAAGCCTTGCCGGGCGAGCAGAATGGAGCGGGGGTTTTGCCGAAGCGGTCAGCCTTTCGGCGGCCGGCGGTGGGAAGCTTAGGCGACAAGTATTCCGGGGCCGTTTATCTCTACGAGAAGCGGGACGGCGAGTGGATACAAGAGAATATTGAGGCTGTCCCAAAACCCCGTATGAAGTTGTGATATAATAAACAAACGCTTCTGTGGGAGGGGGAGATGGAATAGTTTAAGGAATATAATCAAAAGCAAGGAATTTTTCGTAGTATCATTCCAGGAGAATTGCTTGAAGATGATCATCCTGCCAGAATTATCGACCGAGTAGTAGAACGGCTGAATCTGGAGGAGCTCTATAACGAATATTCAGAAGAAGGATGTCCAGCTTATCACCTGAAGATGATGCTGAAGGTACTGTTTTACAGCTACATGACTGGCATGATGAGCTGTAGAGGTATGTGGGATAACTTAAAATACCGAGCGGACTATATATTTCTCTCCGGTGATCAAGTACCAGACTTTCGGACTATAAATAGATTCCGGCACACAGCACGCCGGTCGTTAAAGAAGTTATTCACTCAGATCGTGATGCTATGTGTGGAGATAGAACTGGTTGACTTCCAATACCTTGCCATAGACGGTCAGAAGATACAGGCGAATGCCAATTATCGAAAGAGTACAAATAAGAAGCGATATACAAGGACAGTAAAAAAGGTACAGGAGGGAATGGAAAAGCTCCTATCGGAAGAGATCAACGATGATTTTACCGAAGATCATAGAAACAAAAAGCTTTCTACCCTGCAAAAACAGAAAGAGATATTAGATGAGTACCAACAGTTAATAGAGGCTATGGATGAATCGGATAACATCAACCTTCCCGATAATGAGGCAAAAATAATGAATCATAAAAACGGTACGAAGCTACCAAGCTATAACCACCAAAGTGCGGTGGATGGGAAACATTGGATTACGGTGGCCGTTCAAACAACAACAGAAGCCTTCGATCATGGGCATCATCTTCTGCCTCTGGTCGATCAGGCAAAAGAGAATACCGGTGGATAGTTTCAAAGAGTGATGGCTGACAGCGGTTTTTGCGATTTTTGAGCGTCTTATTGAAACCCAGAGGCGTGAAGAAGAGTATTATCTTCCCGATCGGGACTACCAGAAGAAGTACACCAAAGACCATCTCTTCACTCAACAACAGTTTTCTCGAAATGAGAGAGGAGATTGGATGTGCCCGGCTGGACGGGAAATGAAAAGTAAGGGAATGATTAGAAGAAAAGATGGGATGTCTGTTTTTTGTTCATAGGCCAAGGTTGTGAAAATTGTGAGTTGAAACCGAGATGCACGAAAGGTAAAAATCGACAAATCGGTATCGATGCTCGAGTTCAATACCGGCAAAGAATGAGAGAAAGACTGCAAACCGATAGAGGACGATTGATATACTCCAAACGTCAAGCAGTTGTTGAATCTCCCCACAGGCACGATCAGAAAAATATCGGCTGGAAACAGCACCATCTGAGAGGAGTGAAAAGTGCCGCTTGTGAGTTCATGTTGATACGAATAGGAAGTAATTTAGGAAAGATAGTACGATATGGTGCTCAGAGCTTCCGTAAAATGGCTCCTCAGTTCAGTTAGGCCGGCAAGTACATGGCACAGCCGTACATTTTCTATGCATGCATATTGTGAATACAGTATAGGGAGATTGATGACAAAGATCTTTTTGGTTTTGGGACAGCCTCAATTGCTGGCTCCGGCCTCCTTTTCTTGCTTTCCTTTGAAGGTCATCCTATATTGTTCCCCGCCAGGATAAGTTTCCGATTTTAGGCTAAACTTGCCGATACTCAATTTTGTAGGCTGACAGTATTATATAT
>CAZEMW010000484.1:0-3749 GCA_964513105.1 uncultured Fibrobacterota bacterium | reverse complement strand
GCCATGGATCCCGACGAACATAATCCGAGAGATGACGCCAGCCCAAAGAGGGGAGGCAGTGAATGGAGCCGAGAAAAAAATCAAAATCGTACATTTCGAGAATGGGCTCGAGCAGGTGAGTTGCCCCTTCAATGAAATCAACTTCGAGGCCGATTCGGATTTCAAGGCGGTCGGCGTATGCCTTTCGTAAGCCGTCCAGTTCTGAGAGGTATCGGGGCAGATTCTTTGGATTCATGCCCCAGTCCCAGTAGCGCCGAAGTTGTGTCTTGGTCAGATAGTACCGTCCGAGATGGTCGGAGAACCCGATGTGGCGTAGCCCGGCGGCCAGGGCATGCTCAACATAATCGACCGTTTTCCCTTCCGCGTGACCACAATAGGAAGTATGGATGTGGTAATCGGGAAGGATTTGAGCATCATGTTGGGTCATCGGCTAGACCGTGAGTTTTGCGGCGTCTATCGTACCGTATTCTGCCGCGCGTTGGAGGACCGGATCGACGATCTGGGATATAAATTCTACCGTTTGTTCCGGCGCCCGTCCAATAAAGGCGTGTACATCCAGAATGCCCGCAATTTCCTCCCGATCCATTTTGAACGTTGCATCCTGTGCTATTCGATCAAGCAGATCGTTTGCGAGACCTTCTTCCTTCACTCTCCGCCCCGCTTCCATGGAGTGCGTACGAATGCGTTCATGCAGAATCTGACGGTCCCCGCCGCGTTTCACCGATTCCATTATGATATTCTCGGTAGCCATGAACGGCAATTCCTCTTCTATATGCTTCTGAATTACTTTTTTGTAGACCACAAGGCCGTTACTCACATTGTGCGCTATATTCAGGCAGGCGTCGGCGGCAAGGAACGCCTGGGGTATTGAAAGCCTCTTGTTTGCCGAGTCGTCGAGAGTTCGTTCGAACCACTGCTCCGCCGCGGTCATGGCCGGTGAAGAAGCCAGGGACATGATAAATCTGGCCAGGGAAGTCATTCGCTCTGAGCGCATCGGGTTTCGCTTGTAAGCCATCGCCGATGAGCCGATCTGTGTTGAGGCAAACGGTTCTTCAATCTCCTTGAGATTTTGGAGAAGCCGAATGTCGTTGCCCAACTTGTGCAGGCTTTGAGCCGTCGAAGAGAGTATTGATATTGCCTGATAATCGACTTTTCGGGGATAGGTCTGGCCGGTTACCGGAAATGTGGATTCGAATCCCATCTTCCGCGCGACCATTTCGTCCAGCCGTCGAACTTTTTCATGATCTCCGTCGAACAATCGCAGGAAACTCGCCTGCGTGCCGGTGGTTCCTTTAACTCCCCGAAGAGGGAGCCTTTTCACAAATCGCTCCATATCTTCGAAATCCATGATGAGTTCCTGAATCCAGAGGCAGGTGCGTTTCCCGACCGTGGTCAACTGGGCCGGTTGAAAGTGTGTGAACCCCAGAGTAGGTATTTCACGACTATTACAGGCAAAGTCTCGCAAGGCGGAGATGAGCAGACGAAGCCTTCTGAGAATCAGAATGCCGGCTTCCCGAAGTTGAATCAAGTCGGTATTGTCTCCGACAAAGGCGCTTGTCGCCCCCAGATGAATGATCGGTTTTGCTTTCGGGCAGCACTCGCCATAGGTAAGAACGTGCGCCATGACATCGTGACGAGTGAGTTTCTCGTGTTCGGCGGCACGTGTGTAATCTATATCGGACACATGTGCTTTCAGCTCGTCGATCTGATCACCGGTTATGGAGAGGCCGAGTTCCATTTCCGATTCGGCAAGAGCGATCCAGAGTTTTCGCCAGGTGGAGAATTTGAAGTCGGGCGAAAAAACGTATGACATCTCGGGGCCGGCATATCGTTCAATCAGAGGATTCCTGTATTCGTTTCTTTCGGAAGCGGCGGTCATGGTTAACTTTCCTTTTCTGGGCGTGGCTTCGGCTTCTCGATGCTGTCAAAGCGGCACAAAAGTACCTGGAGCGAACTACCAGTACTGTGAACCGGCTCGGTGAGACCGGGTAAAATACAATATTCGACATCGAAGCCAAAATCGTGCAAGAGCTTAGGCAGAATGCCGTGAGTCGACTGCGAAACTTGGGCTGGAAGTTGTTCGGACAACCCATCTGAGTTATATTACCTTATATTATTAAGAGTATACCAAACAGAGGAGCCGCATATGCGCACCGGAAAATGGTTAATAATGCTCGGATGGGTATTTCTCGTTCCACAGTTATCCACGGGTGAATCGGTCGAGAGTCTGATGAACTCGGGTAACATGCTGCTGCAGAATGGAGCATTTGATCAGGCGGTTACGAAATTTCGCAAAGTGGTGAGTCGTGATCCGGGCAATTTCGAGGCTCGTTTTAATCTCGCCTTTGCGTATCTGAACTGGCAACGGTACGGGAAAGCCGTTGAGGAGTTCAAAAGTACGCTTGGGATTAATCCGAATTGCGGTGAGTGCTGGAGTAATCTTGCGATTGCCTATGAAGCTCAAGGGCAGTCGGATAACGCGCTTCAGGCGCTTCATCAGGCGGTGCAGTATAATCCCTCGAGCATTGATGCCCGCACGAATCTGGCGACAATGTATGCCAATATGGATCGCCTGGAGCAGGCCGTTGCGCAGTACGAGGAAGTAATCCAAATGGACGGCAGCAATGTAGAAGCACATCTGAATGCCGCAAAATGTCTGATTCAGCTCGATAATTTCGCCCGTGCAAAGCACCACCTGCGATCCGTGCTGGCGTTGAATCCTCGTGATGCCGATGCGCACTGGGAACTGGGGAATATCTACTGGATGAAAGACGAGAACGTGAAAGAGGCCATTTCCGAGTACAAAAAGGCAATAGAGTATCAACCAAATTCCCAACTGTTTTACGAAAATCTCGCTCTTCTGTACGAAAGCATCGGCGAAACCGAGGACGCGATCAAGACCTGGCGAGCGTATCTTATTTATCTCGACGATGCGTTGAGAAAAGAGGAAATTCGAGAGCGAGTCCAACGGCTGGAGAAAGGTGAGTCCCCTTCCGGCGCCATAGAGCCTGCCGCGCTTTTCGGCGATCAGGGGGGAACCGAGAACATCACCAGGCTGCAGGATGAACTCAGATATGAGTCCGAGGGAACGGGTGGTGGTAAAATCATCCCATCCGGGCAGGTTGATTTCATGAGTGACCTGGAGGACCTCGAGGAGAATTCCGACAACGCCTTCGAGTTCGACATGGAAAAGGCGGTCGAACAGAAGAAAAAGGAGAACGAGGAAGCGGAATAAAATGCGGTGCCGTCTTCAACCACCGGTGAGAACGTGATCCTTTGCATGACCCATGGCCTCGGCGTCGGAATAAAAGCTGCATTTCAACACTTACGGACGTCAAACCCGGTAAAGCAGGACCGTCGTTGCCGGTCTTCCGTTCGTCTTCCATTCACGATATCGGCGGCGTATGTCGATCAGCCGAAAGTGGCCCCCCGGCCGGGGCGGAACACATCTCTGTAGATGCTGATGCAACCACCCTATCCAACCTATCGAGCCTATTTGCGCCACCGTTTCGGGGACCCTGTTCTAAAGGTTCCCGTTAACGGAGGGTTCTCCTGCCCCAATCGGGACGGTACACTGAGCTCCGACGGTTGCATTTTTTGCGACAATAGATCGTTTTCTCCTCAAGCCGAAAGTCGCCTGAAGCCGGAAGAGCAGCTTCGGCGTGTAATCGCTCGAAGCGAAAAGAGATTCCGATTATTCCTCCCGTACCTTCAGCCGTACACAAATACATACGCCAAACTACCAATTC
>CAZEMW010000483.1:0-3754 GCA_964513105.1 uncultured Fibrobacterota bacterium | reverse complement strand
CTGAGCACTCAAAGCGGCGTTTTCAACGTGTCGTCGTTAAGATTCTGGTCCGAGCAGGAGATTCGGCGAGTGGTACTGCCCAGAGAGCTGACGCTTGAGCAGATCCGATCATTGAATGAAAAAAATACCGTTCCGACCGAGGTATTTATCCATGGTGCCATGTGTGTCTCCATTTCGGGTCGATGTTTGCTTGGTGCATACATGTGGGGGCGGCATCCCAATCAGGGGGATTGCCCTCAACCGTGTCGCTTTGCGTACACCGTTATTCCGAAAGAAGACGGCGATTCGACGGAGAGTGGATTTGATGTTGAAGAGAATGAAACCGGTACGTACATCATGAATTCGAAGGATCTGAATACCCTCTCCATTCTCGACAAAATTATCGATTCGGGGGTTTCGGCGCTCAAAATTGAAGGGCGAAACAAGAGCGGGCATTACATCGGATCGGTGGTGCGGACCTACCGTCTTGCACTGGATCGCGTAAAATCGCTGAATGGAGAACCCTATGAACCGGATCCGGAGTGGGTAGCAGAACTCGAGCGGCTGGATCACAGACCCTACACAACCGGATTTTACCTGAACGAGTACGCGATGCAGGCACCTCAATCCGCCAAGGCTCCCCGGAAAGTACGACTGGTTGGGAGGGTCCGGGCGGAACTTCCGGAAAAACGATATGTGATTGATGTGAAGAATCCGTTTACCCCCAACGAACTCCTGAATGTGCTTCCCGCCTCGCGGAAACGTCGGCAGCATAATCTGGCATTTCGCAAAATCACCGACCTTGCAGGGCATGATCTTCAGCGTGCCTTGACCAATCGACTGGTGATTGTCGAGGAGAAGGAAGGTCGACTTCAAACCGGCGACATGCTCCGGAGAAGCGTCATTGAGATCGATCACGGCGATGATGAAGGGTGGATTCCATGAATGAACGGGTACGGGCATTTCTCGACAAGCTCCTCACAAACTATCCCTCGTTGGAGCAGACGCGAGACGACATCGTTGCGGCATTTGAAATCCTGGTCGGGACATACGAGCAGAGCGGGAAGGTTCTGGTGTGTGGAAACGGCGGGAGCGCCGCCGATGCCGAGCATGTGGTAAGTGAGCTCATGAAAGAGTACCTGCTCAAGCGGGCCGTGCCTCAGGACGATGCCAAAAAAATCATGGCCGCTTTTCCCGAGCAGGGAGACATGTTGTGCAAAGGTCTGCAAGGAGCACTTCCGGCAATTTCACTGGTCAGTCAGAGTTCAACGCTTACGGCTTTTGCCAACGACGTAAATGTAGAAATGGCGTTTGCCCAGCAGGTGTACGGCTACGCGCGAGACGGCGATGCTTTGCTTGCGATCAGTACTTCGGGTAATTCACCCAACGTGTGTAATGCGGCACGGGTAGCAAAGGCATTCGGGTTTCCCGTGATCGGTTTAACCGGAGCCAATGCCGGTACTCTCGGCGAGCTGTGTGATGTGACCATCAAAGCCCCTGCCGAAAAGACCTACCGAATACAGGAGTTTCATCTTCCGATATACCACTGTTTATGTGCGATGACCGAAGAATTCTTTTTCGGTGAATCGGGTGAGCCCCGATAACGCCGGGGGCGGGAAAAATCGTGGAACTTCTTGTCGGCACTTGAGATCGGTATGTTCATATAAGTATAATTATAGGTGTTCGTGTGCCGGCGGACACGAACAAAGCATTTGGGGTGTGTACTACGGGCCCTTGCCCGGCGTTCACCTTTTGACCATGATCCGTAGGTCATGATATTTTACCAGGAGGTTAGGCGAATGAGTATGAAGGCACTGGGAGTCGCGATTCTTGCGGGTGTTGTTCTTGTATCGACCGGTTGTCAGAAAAAAACAACCAAGGTGGACACCACGCCCGATGAAACACCGGAGCAGACCGAAGAGGTTAAGCCGGAGCCCACCGAAGAGTTCAAGCCGAGTGACGAGGACGTTTTCGAAACGGTGGATATGGATGCAAAAGCTCGTGAAGTTCTTGTGCCGATCTATTTCGAGTACGATCAGTATGATCTGCGACCTGATGAGGTAGAGAAGCTCGCGAGAATTGCCAAATTCCTCGAGGAAAATCCTTCATTCAGAATTCTGGTTGAGGGTCACGCGGACGAGAGAGGATCCAACGAGTATAACATTGGCCTGGGCGAAAACCGTGCTAAGGCGGTGAAAAATTACCTTTCCGCGTATGGTCTTGAGGCGAATCGCTTTGAGATTACCTCGTACGGAAGAGAAGTCCCTGCAATGCCCAATTGCGATACGGAGGAATGCCACCGCAAGAATCGTCGTGTTGAGTGGAAAATACTTGCGAAATAGTTCGTTTTCCACCAATCCGAAGGATGTAAAGCCCTCAAGTTCAGACAAAGCCGGCGGAAATGCCGGCTTTGTCACAATTATATCGAGACAAAATCGAATCTCTTATTGTTCAAAACGCCAGATGCTGAATCCTGGAATTTGCATTTCGGATTCTTGAATGATACTGCAATCGGTTTTCCCGAACGGACAGCGACAGGATAGAATGACGAAAAGGCCGGTCCTCATAGTAACCTTGACACTTTCTCTTATTCTGTCGGCGCCGGGAAGCTTTCCGTGCACCTCTGCTGAGTGCTGTTCTGCGTTCGACGGGATCGAACCGATTGAATGCGAGCATCAGGCTTGCGGGACGGAATCCGAAACTCTCCATTCTCAAAACTGTTCCACTCCAAATAGTGCCGGGTGTTCCGATCATAAGCATATTGCTCACAGGCACTCAGACAGAATTGCCACGCCGGCTGCCATATCACCGTTGGTACGACCATTCACGTGCTCGTTCAACTGTTCACTCCTTTCCGCTCGCGCTCTTCCTTTGGAGCACGGCACTGCCTCACTGCGAGAAAACAGTCCAAACAGAGACTACGTTTTCGGCCTTTCTTGCTCCTTTACTTTCTTCCAGACAAACGCAATCCTTCGCATTTAGCCTCGCTTTCACCGGAATAATCCGGCAAAGCCAAATCCAGGATGATCCTTTCGATTCGACCTTCCGGGGAACCGATGATCTCCTGATGTACGCGGGAGCACTGTTGAACTGAACGTCCGATGCATCGCGTCAACGGTCGATCCCGTAAACTTCTTCAACAAAGATTGGCGGCACGAGCACTCTCGGGAGTGAATTGTATCGTGCCCCGAATTGACCTGAACCGCCGGTCACAAATGTGCAGGCCGGCCGATCCTTAGAGACCGTCTCTATCAGACGTGTCGCATGACGGAGTGTTTATGAGTTTTCTGCGGAACGGTATCGCAACTGCCGTGGTTTGCGTGGGCGTTTGGGCGCCCGTAAGCCACGGGGACACGCTCTACGTTGATGATGCGGTGGAGCGCGTTCTCTCCCACAGCCCGAGAGTCCGGGCATATCGAAATCGGATCAAATCAGCTGAAGCCTCGAGCGCTCAGGCCGGGGCTCTTCCCAATCCCGAACTCGAAGTGGGTGCGGAAAACCTGGGGACCGCCGAATTCGAAGTGGGGATGGCTCAAAAGCTTGAACTCGGCGGAAAACGTTCCGCCCGGCTGGCTGTTGCGGAAACTGAAGTGGGGGCTGAACGACTGGAGTATGAGTTTTTAATAATGGAGCTGAGAGCCGAAACGTATCGACGGTATCTGCCACTTGCGGCGCTTAACCGTAAACAAATGGTGCTTGACTCCCTGGCGAGAATTGCCGACCAGAGTCTACAGACTATTAAGGAACGGTATCGCGCAGGAGCCGCAATGGAGGT
>CAZEMW010000482.1:0-3759 GCA_964513105.1 uncultured Fibrobacterota bacterium | reverse complement strand
ACTTCACCGTCTCCGTTCGCCCTGCGATGCGCTGAGCTTGTCGAAGTGAGTTCATCGAAGGGTTCGGGAACTGGTGTTCAAGGGGGCCGGTCATGCTTCAGGGTTATCACGAACGGCTGGATTCATGCTCTCTCCCTTTGTTTGGGTTTCCGTCACGAACAACTCCGCGGAAAAGAGTATTTTTACAAGTTGAGATTCACTCTGCAAGACCCAAGGGGCCCGTGCCGGCGATGCAAGCAAATCTAACCAGAAAATGGTTCATCGCCTCCCGGGCGCCGTTTTCGATAACCGTGGTCCTTCCCGGGTTTCTGGGAATCACGGGGGCATGGCGTTACGGCGTTTTCGATCCAGTTATTGCAGCATTGACCCTCGTGGGGCTTTTCTTCGCCAACCTGGGCACCAATTTCACCAACGATTATTTCGACTATAAAAGTGGCGTGGATGCAGTTGATGAGGGGCGGAGGTACAAGCCGGGGGCTGAGACATTGCTTGCCGACGGCCTGAAGCCTCGCGTCGTTCTCGGGTCGGCGTTCGTCTGTCTTGGAATCGCCTCTGTCTGTGGAGCGGCAATCGTTGTTCTTTTTCGCCCGGCGATTCTCGCATTCGGCCTTGTCGGACTATTTATCGCCTGGTTCTACACCGCGCCACCGTTCAAATTTGGATACCGGGGGCTGGGTGAAGTGGTGGCCGGTATCGCCTGCGGTCCTCTCACGGTTCTCGGTGCGTATTTCGCCCAAACCGGAACCCTTACTCCATTTATGGTACTGATTTCCCTCCCGGTCGGCATACTCGTCGCTTCAATTCTTTATATCGTTAACGTCCCCGACGCCGATGCAGATGCAAAGGCCGGCAAAAAGACGATTTCCGTGCGGTTTGGCCGCAAGAGCGTTCGATTCCTTGCCGCCGCCTTCTATGCGGCCGCCTACGCCGGCATCGTGGCTGCGGGGTTTGTCCGTCCCTGGGTGCTCATCGGCCTCGCATCACTCCCTCTCACGATTTCAGTCGTGCGAATTACCGGCAGACATTATGACGACATTCATTCCTATTCGCCTGCGATCGGGCGATCGGTGGGGGTGTTTGGGGTGACTACGGTTTTGTTGATTGTTGGACTGGTGTTCGGTGGCGTTCTGAGGTGAAGTGTTTCAGTTCGGATTCGGATTGCTCGTCGTTTGGAATAGTTCCGGGTATTGAGAGTTCCGGACATTGAGCCTGTCGAAATGTCCGCTCCGACAGACGGTGACTTCGACAAGCTCAGTCACCGGGAGAACAAGCACAGTCACCGGGAGAACAAGCTCAGTCACCGATGCTTTTGGGAAACAAACGCCTTATTCTGAATCGAGCAACTCCGAGACTGCCCACTCCGCCAAAACAGACCGAAGCCAACTCATCTCACGGGCTGGTTAAGGTGCCTCTCATTTTGTCTTCAAATCGGGTCGTGTTATTTTGTTGACGCCGAGCGCGGAGGCCCGGTAGGCAGGTCCGAGGTCCAGTCGAGACTGCTCGTGACCGGGCTCCACAACCGCGAGTGGCCGCCTTTGTCTCGATAACCAACCCGCGACGTTGTATCCCTCCCATTTTGTGCAATCGCGACCTTTCAGCTATTGTTGCCGGGTTCGGTACTCCGGCAACAATCTTGCATTGCAAAAACTAGCGGATCGCAGGCACCCGGGGATACCCGGCACGAAAGCGAGCACCCGCGTCACGCGGAGCCGGGGAGAACGCCGTCCCGCCGAACCACAAATCTGCCAACCCCGGCCTCCCCGCTCGGCGTCCACAGAAGACGAAGATGGATTTCGAACCACCAATACAGACCCGCTTCTCGGCAACACTCTCTCATAAGCCAAATCAACCCGCGCCCGACAATAATTGCATATCACCCCTCGCAAGCATAGAAAGGGCTGAATTTCGGCTCAGTTTCAGCGACGGACATTTATACTTGACCTTACCAATCAAAAAGGTTATATTAGTACTGTGAGAGGAGAAAAACAAGCCGATGTTTTCTATAAGCAAAAAGACACAGTACGGAATAGTGGCGATTCTTGAGCTTGCCGAGCGGTATGGGCATGGGTTGATGCAGATCCGTGAGATTGTCGCCAAACGGAACATTCCGAAGAACTATCTGGAACAGATTTTCAATCGGCTCGGAAAACAGGGGATCGTCAAGAGCACGAGAGGAAATCACGGCGGGTATGAGCTTGCGGTGGATCCCGGCTCTCTGACCGTGTATCGGGTGCTTGAGTCGCTGGAAGGAGAACTGAAGCTTGGCGACGAAGATGATCTTCTTGTCATAAAAAAGCTGTACGCCAAAGTCTCCGACGACATCCGAAACGCTCTTCAGGTGACGATCGCAGAGCTGGCGGCACAGCAACGAAGTCTCGAGCAAAAACCGATGTTCTATATATAGAGAGAAACAATGCGATACGCAGAAGATATAACGGCGCTTATCGGAAACACTCCGCTCGTACGGATAAATCGGGTACTTGCTCCCGGCACCAATACGGTGCTGGCTAAGCTCGAACAGTTTAATCCATGCGGATCGGTCAAAGATCGGCCGGCATTGAGCATGATCGTAGACGCTGAGAAACAGGGCAAGCTGCGGAAGGGCGGCACGATTATCGAAGCGACGAGCGGGAACACGGGCATTGCCCTCGCTTTTATCGCCGCGGCACGGGGCTACCGGCTTATCGTGACAATGCCGGATTCAATGAGCCGTGAACGACAGAAACTGTTTGTGCTCTTTGGGGCGCGAGTTGAGCTTACTCAGGCTCATCTGGGAATGCAGGGGGCTATTGACAGAGCACGGGAATTACACGAAAAAATCCCCGATTCCATCAGCATAGCTCAGTTTGACAATCCGGCGAACCCACGGGCGCACGAATCAACAACCGCACGGGAAATCCTGGCGGATACCGACGGCAAGGTGGATGTCGTGGTCGCCGGAGTGGGAACCGGGGGGACCATAACAGGACTGGCCAGGGGCCTCAAAAAGGAAAAATCCGCAATACAAATAGTTGCAGCGGAGCCTGCCGGGTCCTCCGTTCTGAGCGGCGGCAGTCCGGGACCGCATATGATCCAGGGAATCGGGGCCGGATTTGTACCGGCCATTCTGGATCAGTCGCTGGTGAACGAAACCGTCACGGTTACCGATAACGAAGCATTTCAGTGGGCACGGCGGATAATCAGAGAAGAAGGAATTCTGTGTGGTATTTCGTCGGGCGCTGCTCTGTGTGCAACTGATAAGTACCTCCGGGAAAAAAAAGCAGAAAAAAAGGTCGTGGTCGTCATTCTGCCGGATACCGGCGAACGCTACCTGAGCGTAACAGGGTTTGCCGAGAGATAGGGCTGTTTTTTTGTACTAAACTTGAGTTTCTGAGTCAGGTAAGTATGGTTCAAAGGGAGGCGCAAATGAAAGTAAAAATCAACGGCGAGGACAAGGTCATTGGTGAGGAACATGTCTCGATTTTGCGGCTACTAGAGCTAAACGAGGTCGCGATGCCTGATATGGTTTCCGTGCAGCTCAACGGCGGGTTTGTCGAGCGTGATGCCTTCGCCGGGACTGGTGTTTCCGAAGGTGACGAAGTGGATTTCCTGTATTTCATGGGCGGAGGGCAGATACAATGAAGGGCTTTTCGACAAAGGCTATTCATTGCGGGCCGACAAAAAAAGATACTCACGGATCTCTGCGCACCCCTGTCTATGATACCGCAGCGTTTGAGTTCGGCTCCTCCCGGGAATTGCAGCTTGCGTTCGAGGGCAGGG
>CAZEMW010000481.1:0-3761 GCA_964513105.1 uncultured Fibrobacterota bacterium | reverse complement strand
GCGCTTTCTCGCTCGGCCGACACACCAAAGCGGGTTTCCGGACAGGCACTACTTATCCGACGTTTTCAACCGATTTCACTTCGGGAATACGCTCTTTTAGAAGCCGCTCCACGCCCATTTTCAGGGTCATCACCGCTCCGGGACAGCCGCGACAGGCGCCCTGGAGACGAACCTGGACGACATTGTCTTCCGTTATGTCAACAAGCTCTATGTCGCCGCCGTCCGCTTGAAGATTAGGACGTATCTCATTGATAACGCTTTGCACTTTCTCTTTCATGAAGGACTCCTTTCAGTGCCGTTCTTCATTATGCCAAAGCTGAGCGATTCTCACCTGCGTTCGGCTGCGTATGGAGTTCCGGCCTCCGGCCATACCCATTTTATCTCTTGCGCGGTCTCCCGCGGAAAATCGCTCAACGGAGGTTACATATACATTCTACGATGATCAGTTCCCGAATGTTTTGCTTTCCACGGGACCAAACAAAAAATAAACCGTGCCCGAATATTGAGTTCCTCAAACGTATTTCTGCCGGAATTCCGTCTGTCTTTCGGCAAAAACAAAGGGATTCACAGCTCCTGAATACGCGAGGACAACCTGCCCGGCCCAAGCCCTGTGATTGATCATAGGGCATCTGTGGATTTCATTCCTTTAAAAAAGAGTAGAAAAAAGTTAAAGCTCAAGAAGGTGCCGTCCGATACACATAGTAGGAGAAGGTACAAACCCATTGGAGTAGGGGCGCAAGGATGCGGAAAGAATGCTCACTAAAGGCACAAACACACTACACGCCTGCCGATTTCGCATCAGCCGCCAGAGGAATCCGAGCAAAAAAAAAGACAAAGATCGGCAAATCTTTGTCTTTTAAGGTATCAGCAAGATAGAGGAGAAACGGCACATATCCTGCGTATCTATGCAGTGTATCGGCCGAAACCCGAAATGGCTTGAGCGAAAAATATGCATATCAACGGAATTCAAGGCGAAAGCTACGCCGCGCAGACACAAAAGAAGCATTCCGGGAAGGAAACAGCCCCTTCTGGAAAAACCGGGGGTGGTCGCCGAAAAAAGGACACGGTTGAACTTTCCGGTGCCTCGGAAGCCTCCAAAGCGCGTGAAGCACATCTTGCCGCAATTCGCAAAAAAATCGACGGAGGGTTCTACAATTCAGGTGAAGTGGTGGACGATCTCTCCGACTCATTCGCCAAGGCATTCGATCAAGCGCTTAAGTAGTATCTGTCCTAAAACCCTCGAAAACGGACGTCGAGTCCCGATTTCAATCGGGAAGGTGCCCGTTTTCGACAGGCACCGGGAAAAACCGTGGTTTCTCTTCGGCGAGCGGCACACCAGGCCCTAAGGGCGTTTATATTTGCAGTGCTTTGTGGATCCGACGGCACCTTTGGGATACAGTATCCTATGCCGCAATATGATGGTGTCTTCTTCCGCCAATAGAGACTTGGCGAAGCGCTCTCGAAGAGCCCTACCCGTTCGATTCACGAGTACGAGTACCGGCCTTTGCGGGCCTGAGTACCGTGCCTTGCGGCACTGAGTACGATCTGAGCATTCCGCACACAAAACTCCTCGATCAGCGAAGCGGTACTCGTACTCAGTGAAGCCGCCGTGCGGCGGAACGGTACTCAGCCGCGCGAAGCGCTGCGGTACTCGAAAATCGAACGGCTCTGGTTGTGGTTTGGGCCTTAAGGGCATTACTGTTCACAATGTTTTGTCGAGTCTACTGCCCCTTGGGGCCACTTTTGCCAAGCGAGTCTGCCGGTAGAAGCGTAGAGTCCTGGCCCGGGGTTCGCAGCCGACTCACGGCATTCTGCCTAAGCTGTAGCACGATCTTGCCTTGCAAAAATGCTCAAGGTATCTCCCCGCAAGTTCTGCATTTGTGCCTCAAAAGCACAAAAGCCTATTCCTCTTTGTAAGCGCGATGATCGGTATCCGCTTCAGAACCCGAAGACCGGATCTGCCGAATACCGTACATAAGAGCCGAAAATACGATTAGAAGAATCGAGGCATACAACGGCCAGTCTCCGAACCGGGTATATGGTCCGGAAACCACCGTCCGTGAAACAGTGCGATTTCTGAGCGTTCGGGTATAGAGTGGCGTCTCGTCATACGTTCGCCCATACTGATCGGCAAACATGCTGATCCCCGTATTTGCCGATCGAGCCATCGATACGCCGTTTTCAATGCATCGCATCCTCGCCATCGCAGCATGGTGATACGGGGCGGTCGATCTGCCGAACCAACCGTCATTCGTAACATTTACCAGGAGATTGGCTCCCCGTCGTACCCGTTGTCGTACAAGACCGGGGAAAATCATCTCGTAGCAGATAAATGGGGCAACTCTGAGTCTGTCCCTGATCGGAAACACCGTGTGTGCTCTGCCTTTGGCAAAATTGGCACTGCCGAGATTCAGGCGGCTGAGAATTGGGAACACTCCGCTGAACGGCATATACTCACTGCCGGGAACCAATCTCATCTTGAAGTATTTTCCAAATTCGCTTGAGTCGGGTCGCACCAGAAACGCGGTATTGTACACCCGGTATTTACCCCAGGTTGTGTCCTCGCTTCGTTCCCAATGAAGAGAGCCGAGAATAATCGGTATGCCGACCGAATCGGCCCAGCTTTGCACCTCTCTCCGGACCTGGTATTTCCTGGCCATGTACGCAAAAACGGCACTTTCTGGCAGAACGATCAGGTCGGGGGAGAACTCCGCCGCCTCACTGATAAGCGTTTGATTGATTGCAAGGGCACTATCCAACGACCCCGATCCTCTTCGTGGATCAAAATCGGGCTGCACCACGGAAATGCGAGATTGAGCTCCCTCCCGTGACACCGGATTCTGAAGCCGTATCCATCCCCACAAACTGAGCCCTCCCAGAAATACCACAAAGACCGCAACATGAATCCACTTCTGTGTAATATCCTGATCTTCCACATAGCTCTGGATCAGCTCCAGAATCAACATGTTTCCCAAAACGATCAGATAGGATATGCCGAACACTCCCCAGATCCATGCCGTTTGTGCAGTCGGGAGAACCGGGGTCATGGTATATCCCAGATGAGCCCAGGGAAAGGCAATATCACCGAAACCCCGCAGGTACTCGGCCAGGATCCAGACCGCGGGAAAAACAAATACATACATCCGGGGCAGAAGGCGACGAGTAAGCCTGAAAAGAAGTCCCAGGGCGAGATAGAATGCTCCGAATACCGCTACGGTTATTCCAAGCCCAATCATAATCATGTGCCAGAGACCTTCGGCGACAACATTGGATATCCAGTAATACTGAGACAGCGCAGCGGCTATGCCGAACAGGTATAATCTCCCGATCGTACGTTTCAGGGGCTGCTCCAGCGATATGAAGCACAGCGGGACAACCACCACAAACGAAAGGAAGGGAAACGGAAACAACAAGGGGTGAGTTTCATGGTTGAATGGAGGTAATGCGAAAGCGAACAGCAGGCCAAGGAGTGTTCCCGGCCACCACGGCCATGTTTTCGTGTACCAGGCATGCAAATCATGAATAGTCTTTTTCAGCATGTAGCGGATATCCTGTCGAGATTTCATGAACAGATGCAGAAAAAATACGCTGAGCGCGTGCGGTGAGTCGACTTGATTACGATCCGATGCCCGAGAATCGTTGGAGTCATCCTTCCTGCCCCTTCTCGATGGAACTATCGGCCCGGAAGCGGAGATGAATTCCACCGTTAGAGGCCCGTAACGGCCACTCCACAATATGGTCGTTTTTTGTATCAATGGAAC
>CAZEMW010000480.1:0-3780 GCA_964513105.1 uncultured Fibrobacterota bacterium | reverse complement strand
GCGATGCACTGCGGCGCGCTGCGTTGCACTGCGATGCACTGAGCTTGCCGAAGTGAGCTTGCCGAAGTACCGAAGTGAAGCGTGGATTTGTCAGACAAACAGTCTAAATCCGTTTGTATAGTTCGTAGAGCACGAGTTCAGGATCATCCGTTCCCTCGACCCGAACCCTGGGTTGAAGGCGCTCGCGCAGTTTTGTCAGGATTCTGATTTTCTCTTCTTCACCCAGGCCGTCAATCCGGGTATATAGCTGCTTTATAATCGCGCGCTCGGATTCCGTGAGTTGTTCCACGCCGGTGATTTTCAGGCTCGGATTGGGTTTCGACGACAGCAGTCGCGATTCAACCAGTTCTTCCATGCTTTTTCGAGAACGACGATCGTATATCACCAGAGTATCGGCCACTATGTCACCTATCCGTCGATTATGGCGTTCAAGAAACATTATCGTCATACCAAGCAAGTAGCCGAACGGGAACATATCCACCAGGCGCAGGATATTACGGATAAACGAATCCAGAACGGATATGCGGGTCCCGTCGGCCTTGATCACCCTGATTCCGACGAAATGCTTCCCGGGAGTTTTCCCTCCGGTTGCGGCTTCAAGCACCGGGTGGTATCCAAACCCGATTATCGCCAGGGTAACGACAAAGGGGAATCCCCATCCGGCGACGAACAGGTTCGTTATTCGGGCAAACGCAAAGAAAACGGCGACAACGGCAATCCGGATCAGTGCGTCGATTGCATATGCCAGAGACCTGCTGCCTACTTCAGAGAGTTCATTTTCCAAAAACAGCAACTCGGTCGACTGAATTTGGATATATCCGGTATTGTTTGATGCCCGTAAGCTATTTTGATTCATATGAAAACCACCGAATTCATACAAGACAGGAAATCATCCTGGATAGCGCTGGAAAGCGCGATTCAAACCTATGGCAAGCCGGGTGAGGCCGCCGGCAAAGAAGCGCGACTCACCGGACTTATGAAACACTATCGGCGAACCCTTGCCGATCTCTCTCTTGCTCAATCCCTGTTTCCCGGTGATCCCCTGATCCAGGATTTGAACGCACTGGTCGTCCGGGCCATGATCCTTATAAATACTCGCCCCAAAGGCGATCTTTCGAGAGTCGCGGAGTTCTTCTCTGTCCGAATACCACAACTGGTTCGTCGGTTTTCCGGGTTCTTCGCGATATCCGCCCTTGTTTTTTCCCTTTCCATTCTCGCGGGGTATGGCTTGACCATGCTCAATAACTATGCCGGGAATGCAATTGTCGGGGATAGATATATCTATATGACTCTCGACAACATCGCAAAAGGAAAACCGTTTGCCGTATATCAATCCGGAATCAAGTACTGGATGAGCAGTTACATTATGGCAAACAATATCAAAGTGGCCTTTCTTGCCTTTGCGTTCGGCGCCCTGTACGGCGTTGGTACTTTGACAATACTGATACACAACGGGTTGATCATTGGAAGCATTGCCGCGGTTTTCGCGCAAAAGAACCTTCTGTCCGATTTCACGACGACGGTAATGATCCATGGAACACTCGAGCTGTTCGCCATAATTGTTGCCGGTGCGGCCGGTTTGCGTTTTGGACAGGCCCTTTTTCGGCCGGGGAATCGAAGGCGTGTGGATGCGTTGTGTGAATTCGGAGTCGAAGCTTTTCATTTGTGCGCCGCAATGGTACCGGTTTTTATCATAGCGGCGATTCTCGAGGGGTATGTCACCCCGCTGGAGCTTTCGGTACCGGCACGACTCGCCATAATTGCCGGAAGCCTTCTCTTTCTGTTCGTCTATCTCGGAGTTCCGTCCCTTGTGCAACATTTCAGGAGACCCGAGGAGATCGAACGTCCGTGGCTGTCCCTCAGCCCGGGCTCTGCAGAAACGACGCAACCTTCCGGCTGACTTTCCGGCAGGTACTGTTCGTAAATCCGGGGTGTCGAGCTGAACCATTCCGGCGGCAAATCTCACTACGTGGTGAAAATCGAAGGTATAGCCCGGGCATTGCGCTTCCATCGAAGACTCCGGCTCGGCAGGAAGCACATGATCCCTTGAACAGGGACTTTGCTGAGGCATAACAACTGTCGGAGTAGTTGCGGACAACCGGGCACATTCCTTGAACAGAGTGGTGCGAACTATCATCTGCCCCACCTCACTCGTGCATACGTGTTCAGAACTTCGGCACTGAGTGCGTCGGGTTCTACGTCGACGATATCGACTCCCGCGCGGGCAAGTGACTGAAGCGCCCGTGTGCGATCGTCGAGCCCTTCCCGAACCACGGCGGCATAGACCGCGTCCTTGACCCTTCCGGCCATTTTGTATCCCTGCCTTTTTAAGACGGCATTGCCCATGGCACAACAGATAACCCGGTGCTTTCGCCGGATGAACCGTACGTTTGCGGCGAGTTCCGCGGACAAATAGGGATCGACGAAGTCGGTGTAGACCACGATAATGCATCGATGTTTCAATGTGCTGTATGCCCATTGGAAAGCGGTACGGTAATCCGGTTCGAGGAATTGTGGTTGAAAACCATATATCGTGCGTACCACTGCCGGTAGTTGCGGTTTCTTGTTCGACGGTAAGATGTACGAGTCTACCTTGTTCGAGAACCCGAGTATTCCTACCGAGTCCTTGCGTCGAAGGGCTTCCCGGGACAACGAAAGTGCCGAAGACAGCGCCCAGTCCACTTTCGACATCCCCGCGGTCTCAGCCATCATGAGACGTCCCCCATCGACCATTATAAAGACGTTCTGTCCCTTCTCCGGCTCGAAGTCGCGCGCAATGAGCTTGCCGGTTCGTGCGCTTCGTTTCCAGTGGATTGATCGCATATCGTCACCGCGACGGTACTCACGCATTTGATGGAATTCCGTGCCGGGACCATACGTTTTCAGAGTGCGCGTGGCGAGTGCCGCGGTGTAAAATCGGGACTGTAGCCCTTCACGCTCATCGGGCACCGGGGGCAGCACGTCGATACGGTCCCGTGATTGAATCGAAAACTGACGTCGGGCAAGCCCCAGGGGAGTGGAAAGCCGCATGCCGGTTTTTTCGAACTCAAATGTACCACGCCGTCGGGGAACCACTTCGTATTCGAGCATGAGCTCTCCGCCTCCTCTTTTGAATCGAAGTGACACCGGGTTCGGGTCATATCTGAACGATTCGGGAGGGATGTCAAGCCACTGAGCCCTGACCGGTATTCCCACATTGTAACCGATCCGTACCGTGATTCGTGCCGGTATTCGCAGGGGAAGGTGTTCGGGGAGAAGCCGTTCTACCGTAAATGCATCGGGGCCGGGAAGCGAGAAATAGTCCAGCGCCACGGCAGCCAGAGCAATCGAGTTCAGTACAAGACTAATGAGCGGTGCCGCCGGAATCCAGTTTCTGAAAAGCAGAATAAGGCCTGCGATCAGCGGCAACACAAATGCCCGCTCGGAAAGAACGAATTTCATGCGGGAACCTGCACCGAGTCGAAAAGAGTTCTGAGGATATTTTCGATCGGTGTTTGAGAAATCTCCGCCTCGGGCTTCAGTATCCATCGATGGGGAAGGACTGAGGGCACCAGTTCGCGAATGTGATCGGGGGTGACAAACTCGTAGCCCTGTATCGCCGCATAGAATCGTGACAGCCGAAGAAGCATCTGTCCCGCCCGTGGTGAGTTGCCGAGTAGCAGCTCTTCGAGGTCGCGTGTCGATCGTATGAGATCGCGGACGTAGCGAACGACTTTGTCGTCGACGACTACATCGGCGGCGACCTGTCGAGCCGGCACTATCATGGTGGTCGCTTCGGGT
>CAZEMW010000479.1:0-3780 GCA_964513105.1 uncultured Fibrobacterota bacterium | reverse complement strand
TCAATCTCGCACAACATCTTACGCATACTGCTCGTTCTCGGCTGCGAAACTTGGGCTAAAGTAACAGCTCGAGCCCGAGGTCCCCGAACCCGGGCTAGTGGATCGAGAACTTCAGGCTCGGCACCGACCTGGTTTCGGAAGTGCCCTCCAGCCGCGCGATGTAGATGCCTTTTGATAGAATTGAAATCGGACGTGAGGTATGCCCCCGAACTCTGGATTGGTGCACGGTCTCGCCTCGAACGTTGTATATGCGAAGCAGGCCGTGAACGGCATCCTGTGATCGAACACGAAGGCATCCCGATCCGACGTCGTAATGCAGTGCTCGTCGAGCGAATCCGGATTGGTTGCTTGTATGGAATGGGGAACTCTTCGATGTAGGATGGGACGGAATAGCATACAGCTCAAGAAGGAAATCTCCTCGTGTAAGAGTCCCGTTGGCGGAAACGGTAAGTTCTTCGAGCATGTCGTCGCCGAATTCCTGTGAAAACCGGGTACGCCAATACTGCTCTACCTCCTGCGTCAAAACGGTATCGGGAAGAACATCGTGGTGTTTTCGGGCAGTACTCCACTGGGTCCCCGAGAGGGAGACCGGAGCGGGGTATTTCCGATCGGATCCGATGAGCGAAGTATTCTGAAAGAACCCGAGATTACCCAGGTATTGCACTGCTTTGAAATAAATCGACTGAGGCGGAACGTCGGAAACGTAAAACGTTATGGCGCCTCGCTCGTGAAGACGGCGACGGAGTGTGGCCACATCGATGTTTCGTACCGCCGAATCCCGGGCCAAAGCAAGAACGGCCGCGGCTCCCGCCGCCTGTCCAAGCGCCGTCCAGGTCGGTTCCATGCGCATAGCATTGAACGCCGTTCGATCGGCGGATACGGCTACCGGAACGAGTAATCCGTTTACGTCGGAGGGCACAATAGTCCCGTATGGAATAGAGTAGGGAACGGCGGTTCCTCCGCCGGAGTTGCGGTCGCTCAACCCCTCTCCCCAGTTATTGTATCGAGGAGCCGATGTATCGAAGAAATCGTCTACATTCAGACCGTAGTCGTTGGAATTCGGATGTCCCGAATACGGATAGTCGGCTACCGCAACCGCACTGGGTTGAGCCGGGGATCGGTCACTACCATCCTCCGCCTTCTGGTCCGCGGAGGTCATTTTGTATTCTCCGATGATTCGCCTTCCTTCCCTGATGTAAAGCATGGGGGTGAAGTTATCGTTTTCCGTGTATTCGTCCGCCGCATAGCCCCACTCAAGTAAATCAGCCTGGAGCGGGTGATCGGAAAGCGCGGGGTCGGTAGAAAGGAAATGAAAGAAGCCCTGTGCCGTTGTTTTCGCCATCCGATACATAGCGGCTCGATATGGATAACTTCCTTCACACCACCCGTCGCCGGGAATCGTGAAGTGATAGTCTCGTCGGGCAATGTCGTTAAAATCTGCCTTTGAATTCGGTGCCGATCGGATTTTTACCAGTTTCCGCAGCGGCATATCAGGATTGTCCAACAGGTAGTCGCGAAGGCCCGAGAAGTCCATCATTTCGTAATTCGGGGGTTTTACGTCGGCACAGGATATCCGGTTATCGGGATCATGTGACATGGTAAGCCGGAAGTTGTATGCAAGCACCTTGTTCAGGTTGAAAGGGTTCCCCGAAGCCGCCGCCAGATCACCCTCATAGGAGGCATCGATGAATATTCGCGCTTGCGAGGTGACCAGCGTGCTGTCGGGCAGACGACGGGTAGTCATTTCAGTTATTCGTTCGAGGTCGTCGTCCGGAACCGTCGCGGCCGAAACCAGCTCATGTTTAAGATACAGGTCGACCCCCGCCTCCTCGAGCATTTTTTCGAACACGGTGCGTGCAACTTTAGGTTCATACCAGGCCCCGAGTTTCGAGTCTTCGACCTGCGGGCTTTCCGGCCCGTACTCAGACTCATAGTGTTCCACCACCCTGTCCATGAATTCTCTCCACGTTCCTCCGAGGCTCTCGAACGATTTGAAATCAGTGTTGGTGAGCCCTCCCGCCGCCAATCCTCCAACATGGTCGGACGGCTCATAGATTGCCACATTGTGCCCGGCACGCCCGACTTCATATGCCGCGGCGACACCGGCGGGAGTTGTGCCGAAAACGACAACATCGTAGGTATCGGCGGTGGTAATGAAAACGAAGAGGAATAGAACTATTACGGCTGGAATGAATGAGTTTCCGAGGGTCGGGCGGTTTCCTTGCAGCATCCTGTTTGCTCCTGTCTTCGGGTCGTGGTACTTTGAGAATTTCCGACGGATGGCCAGGGGGCGTGAGTTGTTGTTTAAACGATTAACCAGCGGGCCTCACGCTGGACTTAGCATTGGGTGACACCGCCAAGCCTTCGGAATCCGACAGAGGCACCACCCGGGCACGATCGAATTCGGGTTGTACGCTGCAGGGAAACCGTCGCACTCGGGTATGTCCCCAATATAAGGAAAAATGGTCGAAAGCGAGAACAACAATGGAAAAATCTGTTGCATACCGGCACCTGTGAATCTCCTCGGGGAGAAACAGCGTCGATGGCCCTGGAATGGCAACAATGGTGAGCGTGGCGGGCGCATACGGAGAACGGCGAGGTATTTCAGCGCACTCGCTTCCGGTCTGAAAGCCGGCACGGCTCTTGTAGGGTACATTCCCTCATGCCGCGACGCATGGCGGTTCACAGATGTTTTTTGCTGAAAAAACCTGGTGAAACACCGGGCCAAACGGGGGAGCTTGTATGAGTTGGATCTCAATAAGTCGTAAGCCTTTTGCGATCGTCCTTTCGCTGTTGTTCGTCGTCACCGCACTCAAGGCGCAGGAAGGCCGGTTGGGACTTGGTGTCATGGTTGGTGAACCCACCGGTATCTCGGCAAAACTCATGGCGGGGCGTGACAACGCATTCAGCGGGGGTGCGGCCTGGTCCATTGCTTCGGATGTTTTCTATTTCCAGGTTGACTACCTGCGCTACTTCTACGACGTGTTTCCCGTTCCGGAGGGCACTTTGCCCCTGTATGCCGGGGTGGGAGGTGGTGCGACTTTGAAAGACGATCCGGTTCTTGGGCCGCGGATCCCGCTGGGGCTGGCATACTTCTTTGAGGAAACCCCTGTGGAAGTCTTTGCCGAGGTGGCACCTCGGGTAATTGTCGTGCCGGACACCGACTTTGATGTTCAGGGTGTGGTGGGTGTCAGGTTTCTGTTCTGGGAAACCGATTAATACAGCGATCCGATATGTCCGCCGATAGGGTAACACCGTTTTTTTTCCGGCTTTGCCGGTCCGGGAGAGAATATCTATGAAGAACATGTGGAAATTGGCAACGGTTGCATCGCTTGCCGTGCTTCCGGTCGGTTGCGGATGGAACCGAACCGCTAAAGGAGGAGCGGCGGGAGCCGGCATAGGTGGAGCACTGGGCGGTGTCATAGGTCGCGAAACCGGGAATACGGCCGCCGGAGTTCTTATCGGCGCAGCAATCGGGGGGGCGGCCGGAGCCGCGATCGGCAACTACATGGATAAGCAGGCGCGTGAACTCGAAGAAGAGCTTGAAGGCGCCGAGGTCGAGCGGGTCGGGGAAGGCATCAAAATCACCATGCCGTCGGGCATCCTCTTCGATGTTGACTCGGACGATCTTCGGACGAGGGCGAAGGAGGAGCTTCAGGAGATGTCGGGAGTCCTCAGAGAGTATGAAAAAACAAACATCTTGATTATCGGCCATACCGATTCCACTGCTTCGGAGGCATATAACCAACGCCTTTCGGAGGAGCGCGCGGAATCGGTTGC
>CAZEMW010000478.1:2857-3781 GCA_964513105.1 uncultured Fibrobacterota bacterium | reverse complement strand
ATTGTGAAGAGAAACCAGGGTATTCTGCGTTCGAGCACACCAGGCAGGAACGTCGTAAGCAAATCCCTGATCCGTGGCTTTTATTCTAATGGATTCGCCGTCCTTAGCCCGGTCCATGGCCGTTTTCAGCTGCATGATTGGTCCGGGACACTGAAGTCCCGTAGCGTCAACCTCGGTTACGGCCTTCTCAATTGGTGCTCCGGTTGGGGAGGAGCAGGTCGGTTGCTCCACCGGCTTCAGATAGCTTGAATCATAGTTGTGACTCGCCAATGCGGAGTACGTCTTGTATCCTCCCGAGAGATTCTCCGCCTGAAAGCCATTCTGCTCAAGTATTCGTGTGCCGAGGTAGCCACGAAGTCCCACCTGACAGTACACCATCTGACGCTTACTTTTGTCCAGCTCCCCAATGCGCTCCCGGAGTTCGTCAATGGGAATATTGATCGAACCGTCGATCGCTCCCATCTCATGCTCCTCCCGTGTCCGCACGTCGAGCAGAACCGTCTCATCGCGGTTCAGTTTTTCCACATCCTCGGCATAGAACACGGACATGCGATCCTCAAGAATATTCTGGGCCACGAAACCGGCCATGTTTACCGGATCTTTTGCACTTCCAAACGGCGGAGCATAGGCCAGCTCAAGCTCGGCAAGATCATACACGGTCAGCGAATGACGGAGTGCGGTTGCAAAAACGTCAATGCGCTTGTCCACTCCCACTTTCCCCACAATCTGGGCCCCCAGCAATTTCCCGGTTCCCGGTTCCAGCAGGATTTTGATCGACATCGGGTAGGCACCGGGATAATAGGTCGCATGACTCGCCGAATGTGTGTAGGATTTCACGTACTTGATACCATGCTTTTGTGCGTTTTTCTCATTGAGCCCTGTTACCGCGGCGGTTAAATCGAACACCTTGCACACCGCCGTCCC
>CAZEMW010000478.1:0-2847 GCA_964513105.1 uncultured Fibrobacterota bacterium | reverse complement strand
GCCGTCCCCTGTGTGCTCTTATAGCTCGACTCGATACCCACCGCGTTGTCCGCGGCGATTCGTCCCTGGCGATTTGCCGGACCGGCCAGCGGAACATGTACTCTTGTGCCTGAGATGAAATCAATCACCTCGACGGCATCCCCAACCGCGAATACATTTTCGGCCGCGGTTCGCATGTGTTTGTCGGTAACTACTGCTCCACGGGCGGTAAGCTCTACACCGGAATCCTTCAGGAAAGCGGTGTCGGGACGAACGCCAATCGCGAGCACGACAATATCCGATTCGATCGTACCTCCACTTTTCAGCACGACCCGCATGCCGGATTCCCCCAGATCTTCAAATTTTTGAACCGGATCCTGAAGATGGAGCCCAATGCCGTTCATGGTCAGGTGCTGGTGAACCACGGAGGCCAATTCCGGGTCTATCGGGGGGAAGACCTGATCAAGAAGCTCTACAATGGATACCTCCAAACCTCGGTGTCGGAGATTCTCTGCCATCTCCAGACCAATAAACCCTCCCCCGACAACAACCGCTCTCGATGCATTCTTCTTACCGACATAATCACGAATGCGGTCCATGTCCGGAAGGTTTCTCAGTGTCAGCACCCGTTCGTCGTCGGCTCCCGGTAGCGGCGGTCGTATTGGAGCGGAACCGGGAGAAAGAAGCAGAGTGTCATACTTTTCCTCGTACAACTCCCCTTTGTGTCTAACCGTAATGGTTTTCTTTCCCGTGTCCACGGCTGTGACTTCCGAGTGGTTTCTCACTTCTACATTATATCGACGCTTAAAACTCTCAGGTGTCTGAATGATCAGGCGCTCACGATCCTTTATGGTATCTCCAATATGATACGGCAGACCACAATTGGCAAAGGAGACATATTCCCCCCGTTCGAACATAATTATCTGAGCCGATTCATCAAGACGTCGAAGCCTCGCGGCAAAACTCGCACCGCCGGCGACACCACCAACTATCAAAGCTTTCATAACTACTCCACTCTACCGGCGAGGCCGGAGGATCTAAAAAGAACAATTCATCACATAGCAAAAGGGTATTGGCTTACACACGCAATGTATTTCGCCTCTTCAGTGCACATATGGCCCGCAATGGAAGAATTCGCCTCGAAACGAACGGAGACATCGGTGAAAGAAACACCAAGTTCGATTTGCAGCCGATACTTCGGCGCAAAAAGGTCCGCAACATGAAACAAACAATGCCTCCGATTGACCATCACCGGTTCGAACCGGAGGCATTCGGAGTCGGTTTAGTGATGAACAACCTCTCGATGTTCGGCACGTACCAGAGCTTGTTCGTAGGTTATCTGTGGACGAATGCCCTGGATCTGGTGTGACACTCGCCCGTCTCGAAATACCACTGCAGTAGGAACGGCGGTTATACCGTACTTCTCGGTTGTGTCAGGATTCTCGTCAATGTTGATTTTATACACACGTGCCTTACCGGCCATTTTTTTCGCAACGGCATCTATGAGCGGTGTCACCATTTTGCATGGGCCGCACCAGGGAGCCCAGAAATCGACCAGCACGGGAACGTCGGATTTCAACACGTCTTGATCAAAACGTGCATCACTTGTATCTTTCGACATACCCACCTCCTTGGTCAGGTTCAGGTTTCACAAATAACTACAGCAAATGCCATACCATTAGAAAAATCCTGCAATACAGAGCCAATTCAGCCACTAAATTGCATCGTCGTTGCGTATTGATATATGTTATCGTTGCATAACAACGCACAACGTTGCATTGCAATGCAACAGGTGTGCAACCTTTTGAACAAGGAAAACAAAATGACCGATACATGCTTCGGGGCCGAAAGCGGCATGAGTCCGAAATGCTACGAAACCATTCTTCAGACCATGGCCGAGGCCGTCCTGATTCTTGATAAGTCCGGACTCGTCCGCTTCTGCAACCAGGCAGCATCTCAAATGTCGGGAATGCCGGTGGAACGAATTGTGGGAAGCCGGTGTTCGGATCTTATGACCTGCGCCTGCTCATCACCGGGAGAATGCGAGCTATTCAAGGCGGGTTCGTTGAGCAGTGTGGAATGCCGGGTATACCGCCCGGACCGGCTTCCGCTTCCCGTTCTCAAGAACGGACGTATCATTACAGATGAATCCGGAGGCACTGTCGGGGCGGTAGAAACTCTGACCGACATATCGGTGCTCAGAGACACGGAGAACCGATTGGCGCAGCTTGAGATGAACGTTCACACTCGCGGCAGCTACCATGGAATGATTGGGCGAAGCAAGCACATGAAGGAGGTTTTTGAGCTCATCGAGCTTGCCGCCGCGTCCGAAGCATCCATACTTATCACAGGAGAAACGGGAACCGGAAAGGAACTGACTGCGAGAGCGGTACACGATAAGAGTTCTCGCAAAGATGGACCGTTTATTGTAGTAAATTGCTCCGCACTTCCTGAAAGCCTCCTCGAAAGCGAACTCTTCGGACATGCCCGCGGCGCATTCACGGGAGCGGTGAAGGACAAGACGGGACGTTTCGAAATGGCCGACGGAGGCACCCTTTTCCTCGACGAAATCGGAGAAATATCACCACTGATACAGGTGAAGCTGCTCAGATTTCTCCAGACTCATGAATTCGAGCGCGTGGGTGAAAGCCGGACCAGAAAGGCAGATGTTCGCATTGTTGCGGCAACAAACCGGGATTTGCGAAAAATGGTCCAGCAGGGAGAATTCCGTGAGGATCTATATTATCGACTGAAGGTTTTTCCCATTCACCTGCCGTCGTTACGGAAACGTCGGGAGGACATTGGTGATCTCGCCGAATACTTCATAAAGGAGTTCAACGCCTCGGCCGGTGACGTGGGCCCAGAGGT
>CAZEMW010000477.1:0-3795 GCA_964513105.1 uncultured Fibrobacterota bacterium | reverse complement strand
GAACGAATCCATCCCCGTCATTTTCAGGTCAACCGGAACGCTTCGGTCTTCACCGGAAATTTTGTCGTCGACCGCGTATTGCAGGTTCAGGTTCATGCTCTGCATGACTTGCGCAAAATTGTTCTTGTCGATCGAGATCTTCTCCCGCTCGGCCACACGCTCATCATGTTCCTGTGAGGAAAAGTCACCCAGGACGAGAAGCTTCAGCGGAAGTTCCACTTTCTTCTTCGCATCACCCTTGCCCACATCGAGCTTCAGGTTGATCCTGGCGGGGGGGATTTCATTTTGGAAACTGGTACTCATAAGTCACCCACCTTATTGGTTGAGAGTATTTAGACACTTTATCTGAAAATTTGTTTCCTGCTTCGTCGGTTCCAGGTTTCGGCACCTCGGCATTCTCCCGGCAAAGACTCCACCGCTTTGGCGCTTCATTTGGTTACAAACCCTTTTTTCTGTTCACCTTTGCTCTCAGCCGGTTACCGAGCTTGTCGAGGTATCCGGCCCCGCCTGCCTAGGTTATCCCAAAAGCATGCTTCGGATCCACAACGACAATTTTTCCCAGCAGCATGTTCCGTTTCTCGAGCAAATCGGCCTGCGCCGTCGAAGATTTCGATGCCGCCAGAGTTCGGTATGCCTGTGCGAGAAGCGTCCAGGTTTCAACCGCCAGACTTGGTTCCCAGTGGTCGAGGCGGTATGTGTCTATTTCTTCACACAGGGTCTCCAGATTTGCAGCGGCCAGATCGGGGCGTTTCCCCCGAAGTAAAATTTCGCAGAGCAGAGCGGTTCGTTTGAATCGGTCTTTCCGCCCGGAGGACGAAGCAATTTTGCCGTGGAGAAACGAAAGTGCATCCGCGACCTTTCCGGTGGTTGCGAGCCGTCCCGCCTCCTCCCGGTCTTCGGCAAGGGCTTCATCCACGCTCGAGCCGCCACCACCCCCCTCGCCGTCGGACAGAAAACCGCTCACATCCCGGGCAATCCAGTCCTTTGTGGCACCGTCGCAGAATGGTGAGCCGTCGTTAAAGTGCAAATCAGGCAGTCCGGGGAGTCGTTTAAGCAGAAGCGCGGTTTCGGCGACTATCGTATCGGGCACGGCCGCGTACTCTTTGCCCAGCTCCAGTGAGGCGCGAACTGAGTAGCGCTGAAGATCGAGCCAGAAATGATTTGCGCCGGCCACAAACGCCTTTTCGGCGGCGGTCCGAAGATCGTCCCAGTTGCCTTCGGCAGCCAGTTTTTCAAAGTATTTGCGTTGCTGTTCGTTTGGCGCCGGAAGCTGCGTGGTGCCGCCGTTGGCCGGGGGTTCTTTTTCCAGAAGGTCCCATCGTACCGATCGCAGCAGGCGATAGCCCATGGCCTTGGTCGGCTCCTGTTCTATAAGGAGAAGAGCGGCTTTGCGGGTAAGCGTCTGTGCATCCTTGGGCGTTTCGAGCGGTTCGCCCTGAGGCGGGGCTGCCGCGGCTGTTGCACCGCCGCCCGATGCCGAGGCGGACGGGGCCGTCGGCTTGGGCTCTTCCTTTGGTTTGGGAGTACTTCCCTTTTCCCATTTCTGCGCCGCACTGTACAACCCGGAGGGAAACGGTGAGCCCTCGGGAAATTTTTCTTCGAGGACTCTTTTCAGCGTTTCAAGGGATGCAACCAATCGCACCGCATCGTCGTGATTTTCTTCGGGAATCTTCTTCTCGGCAACCGTATCGACAAATCTGGCTTCGGAAAGCCACTTGAATGCCATCTGTTTTGCACGCGGTCGGGCGGGATGAAGCTGATCGTAGTCCTGGGAGGCAAGTTGCGAGAGTGCATCGAACACATCCACGAACGCTTCCCATCGCTCGTCACGCAATAATGCAAGCGAGAGAAACGAAAATGCTCTCACATCCTTCGATTTCTGCTCAAGAATCGAAGTAGCGGTTGATTCGACGCTATTCCAGTCTATGCCGCCGACTTTTCCGATCTCCGTCTTGAGGACATCGAAATCGGGGTCATAGTTGATGTTTTCGCCGAACGGACTGTCCCCCTCAAAAAGGGTGGTCAGCGTATTGAGCAATGCAGACGCGATCATGACCTCCTATGCGTAGGCAGGGTAAGAAGCTTCATCCATATACATATAGGATCAAGTAGTATAAATGAAGCATCCCTTCAAACGCAAGCCCGGGATCGTTTTTCGAATTTCTCGATAAATCGTTCCAGATCGATGGCGGGGCGGTTTTGGAGTTTCGGGCTTGCTCAGGAGCCGTCGAAACCGTATAATTGCTGCTCGGATGTGGTCTTATTTCGCGTAACGTTTTGAGCTCGATGTTTTTTTTGCACGATTGAATCGTGTGGCCGTGATGGCGGTAATCTATTGCCCGCCAAGATGTTAGTGGACGGTCGATTGATGACGACCACTTGCCGACGAGATACCGTTTGGAGTATTTTTACGTGACGACCCGATATTCGGCAGACTCCTCGATCAGGATGTCACGCAACAATGGCGGAATACACCGTCCGGAGAACGAATGACCGACACCAGCTCCAGATCCCGGGACACAAGACCCGAACAACCCACGGGTGATCCTCGACCATACAAAGATCCCGATGAAATCAATCTGCTCGAATATGCCTATGTCCTGATCCGAAACAAATGGCTTCTGATCGGGGTTGGCGTACTCGGTCTCGCACTGGGGTATGTCGCCGCAAAGATCAAAGGGCCGACATATACCGCAACCGCCGTTATCGCCCCGCGAGAAACCGAGGGGCAAAAAGTACCAAAGATTTCCGGGCTCGGTATGTTCGGCGGCATGGTTGCATCGGAATTGGGACTGGGTGGAAATGCAAGCCTTGAGCATCTGGAAATTGTTTTGGACAGCCGCAAATTCAGCGCTGAGATGCTCGAGGCGAAGAATCTGCTCCCGGAGCTGCATCGACATGAATGGCCGGAGAGATACGAAGAGGCCTGGGATTCAGTCGGTGGTATGTGGAAAGTCGATTCACTAGTGGTACCGTATCCGGCAGCCGGGGGATACGTCAAAGAAGAGCTTCTTTCAAAAGAAATAAACAAAAACAACACAATGAACATCCGTATGAGTCATTCAGACTCCCTGTTTGCGTACACCATGCTCTCCGGCGTTCTCGAGTATCTCGACGCGCACGTGAGGACATCGGTGCAGGATGACGCCCGGGAGAATCGCATGTACCTCGAAACCCAACTGGTCAATGTCACCGATCCGCTTCTTCGACAAAAAATTCAGGAACTGATCGCCGCCGAAGTCGAAAAGCAGATGGTGGTCAGCAAAGAAGCATTCCGCACGATCGATCCGGTGTATGTCTCAAAGGATTATAAGGAAAAGAAATTATACCCAATTGTTTTTGCGTTCGGACTGACCTTTCTGGTCGTACTGTTCGTCATTTTTGAGCATGCTCTGTTCTCATCGGATAAAACCGCCGAGGATCAGCAGTACCTTGAGAGCATCAAACGCGAACTAACCAGCCTTCCATTCGGAAAATCCGGAAAAAAAGCGTAGGAAGAGTATGACGGAATGGATTCCGGCAATGAGGGGGAGAAACAGCGTTATTTGTTCAACCCTTGAACGCAAGTGACAGATAAATCGTACTCAGTGCTGCTTCTGCAGCACGGTACTCAGGCCCGAAGGGCCGGTACTCGTACTCGTGACTCGAGTTCTGGGATTTTCGAGGCGGCATCGGCTGGAGCGAGACCCGAAAAGCTCGAATCCCGAGTACCGCACCGCTCCGCGTTGCTGAGTACCGCTTCGCTGAGTACGAGTACCAAAAAAACCTTGCCGTCCCGCGAACGCAATGTTACAG
>CAZEMW010000476.1:0-3800 GCA_964513105.1 uncultured Fibrobacterota bacterium | reverse complement strand
GAGTATTTGTTGCGAGCACCATCGAATCCGATTACGCGCCGTCCTGAGCGGGGGTAGAAGGGAGCACCGACCTGCCGGCACAGGTCTGAGCACGAGCACGAAATAACCCCAAAAACAATGACTTACAAGAGATTTCTTGTAAGAAAAACAAGATTCTACAGTTGAGTAGCACAGCGCCCGCCGGTCGATACGGAAAGAAAATACAACAGGGCCGATTGCGTTCGAAATTCGACCGACCCATTTTGGAACCGGCGTTTTCCAGCAGAAAACGGAATCGGCCGCTGCACATTCCGGAAAAGCAGGCCCCTTCGTCATATTCACTCATACATACAGGAAGGGCACTCACCATGATGAACGACACCGGTTCGGCCGTCGGCGTAATTCTATGTATAATCGCGTGCTTCTGTTTTCCCGGCCTATGCGGTGAAACGTCCTCCAGCCGGACCGATTCACCGGACTCCCTCCGCGCCCACCGCCCAACCGAGACAATTCTGCCCCGTATGGTGGTCACTGCAAAGAAACGGCAAGCCCCCAAAACCGAGATTTCGACGTCATCGTTCGATGCCGAAGATCTCAAGCTGACTGCCGGGGCAATAGGGGATATCGGACGATACCTGGGGACGCTTCCCTCCACCGTATCTGCTCTCGGTCCGGATTTCGACAATACGTTCTATGTTCGCGGCGGCGATCCCACCGAGACACTGTTTCTGGTCGATGGAATTGAGTTCGAGAATATCAATCATTTCTCAACGCCGACCGGCTCCGGCGGTCCGATAAGCTTTGTAAACGATGGGTTCGTGCATGCGGTTGATTTCTATGCCGGAAATATGCCGATCGGCATGCCCCCTCGGCTCTCGTCAATAGTGGATATCACTCTTAAACCGGGATCATTCACCCGCCATACCATTTCCGGAGGCGTGAAGCTTACCGGAGGATTACTTTCACTGTCGGGACCGATCCTTCCCGGGAAAGCCTCATTTGCCCTCGCCGGACGGTATGCCGATTTCGGACCGCTGCAGTCCGTTCTGCGAGACGACGGTATTCCGAGGCTGGGAGACATACTTGGAAAGGTACACTACGCATTCTCGGAATCGGGAGACTTCTCGATCGCCGGCCTTCTCTCCATCAACGACTACTCCTGGGACTACGCAATACAGAACCGTGACAACTATCGAAATACGTTTACAAATACATTACACGAATACGACCACATCAATCAGGGCGGTGTCGGTCTCTCTCTCAAAGCAGGACGTGACCCGTGGAAGGTGGACTGGACCGCCGGCTATTCGGCCCGAGCGTTTACTGAACGCGACAGCCTTGCAGGCATCTCGGACACCTTCTATACCGCGCGATACGCCGCAAACCCGATAGCGACGAACGCCGACATTCGTCGTCGATTCTATTCCAACGTTCGTCTCGAATTCTGTCCGCGCGCAGATATACGTCTAGTCGGGGGCCTGCGGCTGAACCGGACCTATTTTGAATTCGAAACCGCCGACCATGCGCAATACTCCGGGACATATTTTCGATGCTCCAATGGAGAACCGGTACCGGTGCAATGGGAGAAAACGCCGACACATCGTGCGGCGCATCTCGGGACCAACCACACCGACCTGTATGCCTCCAGCGTCTTCAATGTTGGGATTCTGCGACTGGATTTCGGCCTGACCGGTCGGTACTTTGCGGCATTACGCAGCTTCACCCCTTCGCCCCGTCTTGGCGCCACCCTCGATTTCGGTGCCGCGGGAAAAATATCCACCCACTGGGCAGTTCATCATCAGTTCCCCACGACACTGATCCCCTATCTTTTCGACAACCTTGTTCACTATGAAGTAGACGATGATTCCGTGGGACGATCGATTGACCGTTTGCTCGAGCAAGCCTTTCCAAGACGAAACAGACATATGGGGCTGGAATACCGGGTTTATCCCCATGAAATCATCCGATGCGGTCTTGCCGTGTACCACAAATGGTACGATCAGGAATTCCAGTATTCTTCGCCCGACCGCCGGGTACTTCTCGTTCGGGACGCAGACAACCGAGTGGAACTTGCGGAACAATCGGGACTTCGGGAGGCGTACGGCTTTGAGCTGTCCCTGGATTCCGATCGAAAAAAGCCTCTTTTTGGGGGCACATCGTTATCTCTACTTGAGATCAAGAACCGCTACACAGACGATACATGGTATCCCGACTGGACCAATGTTGGTTACACGTGGTCGCTTACCGTGGGTGCCCGTATCCTGGAGAGCCATACCATTTCCGTGAGCGGTACCGGTTCCGGAGCCCGTCCGTACTGCCGGGTCGAGACTCGGGAAGATTGTGTCGGACGGGTATATCCTGCTATGGATGAACAGCGGTCGTACTTTTCAGATCGCCTGGAACCGATTGTTACCCTGAACGCCCGGTATGGATATGAGCTCTCGATTCGTGGTCTTGAGCTTGAAATGTTTCTGGAAGTCATCAACATTCCGGACTACCAACCGATTCTGGAGTATAAATTCAGCGGTACCGGCTTCGAAGAGGTACATCCCTACGGGATAACTCCCATATTAGGGGTAAATGCCCGATTCGGGCCGCACTGATGGCAGGGGTGGGAGCAAACGGTAGGAGAAAAAAAGTGATGCCCGGCACTTCAGTGCCGGGCATCACCAATACGCAAGATAGGGGAGCATTCCGACAGCGGGATTGAATCACTTCCCAATCACGATATGCCTGCCCCGCGAAGCTCCCCCTTCATTGACGGGTTGAGATATGAGAACCCGGGGGGCGGACACGGATGACTTCTCCCGAAGGGAGATCCTTCGGCCGTTCAGGTCGAACAGGTGCATCGGTGTGGAGGTGGTTCGTTTTGACCCGATTCGCGCCGGTGCGCGCCCGTCGAACGAGACCGACGAACTCGGATCGCGTAGATCAAAACACATGATTCCGTCTCTTAGTCGAACGAATGCTCTTCCGTCCGCGAATGCCGGAAGGATACGGGTAATGTACCCATACGCGGGAGCTTCATCAAAGCCCCATATAAAATCGTACGACAGAAAATTATCAAGTTCTCCGTTCACCGGGGTGGCATCATGCATAATTATTCCTCGTGCATTCACGTCACCATTTCCGATCAGGGCTCCCCAGGCGGCCACAATGTAGCCGTTGTCATGCTCTCTGTTTGTTCCTTTCGTGTAATCGGCAATACCCTTTACTTCTCCGGTCTGAAGGTCAAACGCAATGAGCTTTTTGGCTGAATTGGAAATCGCATACACCAGTCCGTCGGCGATACTCGGGCGGCTCACCATCCGTCCATACGCAGGAGACGACTCCCAGAGCTTCACCAGGGTATCGGGACTGACCCTGTACCCAACCAGCCCGGGGCCGTCGTCGGGACCAATCGTGACCAGTACGCCTTCACCGACAGTCGGTGCCAGATAGCTATGCCCGTTGGCGACCGCTTCGCGCCACAGAATGTTCCCGGTAGCAGGCTCCACGCACAAAATTTCATCCGGATCCGCCGCAACAATGTACTCGTTTCCTTCATGCACGAGAACTGCGGGTGCGTTTCCCGCGCCCTGAACACACTCGGGAATGGCCCAGATCGAATCTCCCGTCTCAGCATCAAGAGCATGTAACCCGTTGCGAACGTCATAGTGGTAGGTCCACCCCGATGTCGGACTCAAGGGCCATCCGGCGCTCTGAAACTTATGATAGACATGGTCGGTCATCACCATGGCCCCTCCGGCCACAATCGGTTGACTGCAGAAATCACGATTGAAACTGGGTATCTTCTCGGCTTCGAGTGACTTGGTACGGAC
>CAZEMW010000475.1:0-3811 GCA_964513105.1 uncultured Fibrobacterota bacterium | reverse complement strand
GAGCACGAGCACGAGAAGATGAAATTCTTTGGTTGCGGCTTTGCCGCGCCGTGATGGCCTGCATCTCGAACCCGATTAATTATTCTGCATACGGAGCGGTAATGGAAGTACGTCTGGGGTTTGTGGGTATCATTATCGAGGACCGTGACAGGTCCGCCGCCGAGGTAAACGACATTCTTTCACGTTTTGGAGAAATCATCCTCGCCAGAACCGGACTTCCAAGGGCGCGCCCCGATGTGAGTGTGATTACTCTTGTTGTTGAAGCGACCACCGATCAGGTCGGAAAACTGACCGGCACCCTGGGGCAGATTCCGGGAGTAACGGTCAAATCGGGACTTGCGAAAAGCTGATTGCGCCGGAATAGGATCTGACTATTCGCGCTGAATCTGAAAACGAGATAACTGAACCTGCCGACAAATACGCTGGGGGCGAAATCGGGGAAGGAACCCTCGGTCAACGCGAGGCAAAGGAGATCGAATTATGACCGTTGAAAACGGTGTCCCACGAATTGATGAAAACGCCATAGAAAAAGCTCTCAGCGACCCTCACGCTCGGGATTCGGTTCGGGTACGCGAGGCTCTGAATAAAGCAGCCCAAATGCAAGGGCTTGATTACGACGATATCTGTTCCCTTGCCACAATCAGCGACCCTGAGCTTCTGACACAATTGTTCGAGACCGCCAGGAAAGTAAAGGACACGATCTACGGTCGCCGCCTGGTCGTATTCGCACCATTGTACGTCTCTAATCTTTGTGGAAATGAGTGCCTCTACTGTGCATTTCGAGCCGGAAACAAAGATGTGAAACGCCGGGCGCTTTCGCAGGAAGAAATTGCGCAGGAAGTACGTGTTCTGGAAAACCAGGGACACAAACGAGTCCTTCTGGTAGCGGGTGAGAGCTATCCTCGTCAGGGGTTCTCCTATGTGCTCGACAGTATAAAAACCGTATACGATACAAAAGTCGGTGACGGTGAGATTCGTCGGGTCAATGTCAATGTGGCTCCCCTCACTCTCGATGAGTTCAAACAGCTCAAAGCGGCCAATATCGGAACCTATCAGATATTCCAGGAAACGTATCATCGGGAAACCTACGCGAAGGTGCATGTCGGAGGAAAAAAACGAGATTACGACTGGCGAATCAGTTCGCTCGATCGTGCGATGGAGGCCGGTATCGATGATGTCGGGATTGGGGTGCTGTTTGGATTGTTCGACTGGCGTTTCGAGATTCTTGCGATGATGCAACACATTCGTCACCTTGAGAGACAGTTCGGAGTCGGCCCCCACACGATCAGTGTTCCCCGTCTTGAACCGGCCGGAGGCTCCACCATCGCCGAAAAACCACCGTACCCCGTCTCCGATATCGATTTCCGCAAAATTGTCGCGATACTTCGGCTGGCCGTGCCCTACACCGGGATTATCATGTCAACCCGGGAGACCGCAAAAATGCGCCGTGAGACCTTCGCGCTGGGGGTTTCCCAGATATCCGCGGGAAGTCGCACCAATCCGGGGGGATACGGCGAAGATGAACGCGCGGATTCAAGCCAGTTCTCCCTGGGCGATCATCGACCGCTCGACGAAGTCATCCGCGATGTCGCTCAGATGGGGTACATACCGTCATTCTGCACCGGATGCTATCGCCTGGGGCGCACCGGAGCGGATTTCATGGATCTGGCCAAACCCGGAGAAATTAAGCTTCATTGCGACCCCAACGCAGTCTCCACGTTCAAGGAATACCTTCTGGACTACGGCTCCGAAGAAACCCGTCGGGCGGGAGACACGCTCATCTCTACAGTGATCGAGGAGATGTCGCCCGAAGCCGCCGATCGATCTCGCAAACTGCTTGCGAAGGTTGAACAAGGAAAACACGATATTTACTGTTGATGGAGATATCGCGAGTGAATACACAAAAATCCGGAACCAGGACGGAACGGGACATGCTCGGTGAGGTGACCCTTGAGTCGGACGTGCTCTGGGGAGTACATACTCATAGAGCCCTGCAAAATTTCCCCCTTTCCAATCGTGCGGTAAACCGTACCCTGGTTCACGCCTTCGGTGCGGTGAAACTCGCGTGCGCGAAAGTCAATAGAAAGCTGGGTGCCTGGGAAGGCGACGACCGGAAAGCCGAGGCCATAGAGCAATCCTGTACCGAGCTGTGGGAAGGCCTTCTGGACGACCATATCGTTGTCGACGCTCTTCAGGGCGGCGCGGGGACTTCGACCAACATGAATGTCAATGAAGTCGTCGCCAACCGCGCATGTGTTCTTCTGGGCCTAAGACCCGGGGAGTATACTCGGGTTTCGCCCCACGATGATGTAAATCTTCATCAGTCCACAAACGACACCTACCCCACCGCCCTGAAAGTGGCATCAATAACGAGCATTCTCGAGCTCGAATCCGCTGTCCTGACTCTTCAGGAGGCCTTTCAACAAAAAGAAAAAGAGTTTCAACACATTGTAAAAATCGCTCGAACCCAGCTTCAGGATGCCGTCCTGATCACACTCGGACGGGAAATGGGAGCCTATGCCGAAGCATTCAACCGAGACCGATGGAGAATTTACAAATGCGTAGAGCGGCTTCGGGTGGTAAACCTTGGAGGCGGAGCGGTGGGGACGGGCCTGGGTTCTCCTCGACAATTCATTTTCCAGGTGGTCGATACCTTGAGAGAACTCACCGGATTTGGGCTTGCGCGGGCCGAGAATCTGATCGATGCGACTCAGAACGCCGACGTCTTTGTGGAGGTCTCGGGGATTCTCAAGGCGTGCGCCTGCAGTCTAATCAAAATAACCAATGATCTGAGACTGATGTCGTCGGGGCCCAATGGTGGTTTCGGAGAACTGCGAATCCCCCCCCGTCAGAGTGGCTCTTCGATTATGCCCGGAAAAATCAACCCGGTTATTCCCGAAGCGGTAGCTCAGTGTGCAATGCGGGTGATCGGCAATGATGTCACCATATCCCACGCGGTTTCGTCGGGAAACCTTGAACTCTCTCAATTCCTGCCGCTTGTCGCCGACAGCTTTCTCGAAAGCATAGAACTTCTGACTCAGGCAGTCACGGTGTTTCGCACTCGCTGTGTTGAGACCCTGGAAGCAGACGAATGCCGCTGCGGTCATGCTCTTCGAGGATCGACGGCCGTTGCCACGGCTCTCCTGGCAAAGATGAACTATACCGAGGTAGAAGCTGTTGTGTCGGAAGCCGTGCGGCGAAACGCATCTGTCGAACAAGCGGCTTTGGACGGGGGGCATATTACGCCTGAAGAATTCGAGTACCTGACTAGTCCCGAAGCGGTATGTCGGCTGGGGATTCCAGGGTCGGTGAGGACAATGAAAAACGATGCCGGTCGTTCAACGAGTAATTCGGACAATGAGGAATAATCCATGATACGTGCACCGAAAAGTCAGAGACTTCATATAGGGATTTTCGGCCGGCGCAATGTTGGTAAGTCAAGTGTGCTCAATCGACTTACCGGTCAGAGTGTATCGCTGGTCTCCGATATCGCCGGTACCACGACCGACCCGGTCGAGAAACCCATGGAGCTTCTTCCCCTGGGACCGGTGCTGTTTATCGATACCGCGGGAATTGATGATGTCGGTGTCCTCGGTGAAATGCGGGTCGGGCGGACTCGTCAGGTGCTGGACAGAACCGATCTGGCGGTCCTGGTGACAATTCCCGGGCAATGGGAGGATTTCGAAAAGGAACTCACCGATCTACTAACGAAAAACGAGGTACCTGTTGTAGTTGTCGTGAACAAATCCGATCTTTCCACGCCGGAAAACGGATTCGTAAACACGCTTCGGGATACATTCAAGAAGACGGT
>CAZEMW010000474.1:0-3823 GCA_964513105.1 uncultured Fibrobacterota bacterium | reverse complement strand
GCATGGCGCGCTCTTCTGAGAAAACCCTCCGGTAAATCCTGGAATGAGGTGCGTGTCGCATTCAAGGTAAACGGAATAGAGCGTAAGAATACCACCCGGACAGCGGTGCTCGACAAAATGTGCCGGGTAGTTCACGGCCTGGGGGTTCCTTACGAAAACATAACAATATACGACGGTTGCCATAACGCGTCCGGTAAGGTTGACACCTCCGGTATACCGCAGGGCGTAGCGGTCAGCAACAAAAACTCTCTGATGGGTGGAACAAAAGATGCACCTGTGCCGACTCCTTTTGAAGGAAACTACACGTGTACGGCCGATATTGCCGACGGCACCGTGGATATACTCATCAATTTCCCCGTCAACAAGAACCACAGCAACTCGGTGGGCGGGGCAACACTCTCGCTGAAAAACCACTTCGGAACGTTCACTCCTCACCCCGACGGTCACGGTAACCTGGACTACGTGATCGGTATAAACAAGTCCTCGGCCATTCTCGGGGGAGATCCGCCTCGTCAGCAATTGATTGTTCTTGACTCCCTTTTCGCAATGCTTGACGGGCCGACGTCAAACATCCAGGACAACTATGTCCGCAACGACCGTCTGGTTCTGGGCACTTTCGGCCCCGCGGTCGATTATCTTGTTTGCAAAAAGATCCGCCGGGATATTCTTGACCGAAGCGATAGATCGACGGCTCGAGCCGCGCAACAGCGGTTCTTGACCGAGTTCGGGTACTCCGAAGAAGTGATGAGTGATCTGGAATCGAAGACACCCGATGAAAACAATGGTTTGGGATGGGTTGAGATAACGCCCGATACCGGGAGACGAAGTACGGTTCCCGGGAAGCGGACTGACGGGAGAACACTCTCATTCTCCATGGCAGGTAGCGATACCACCGAGATACGGTTTGCTCTCAACGACTACCGGGCCGGAATGATTCGAATCATCGACAGTCGTGGAAGAATGGTGCGGTCCCTCGAATTGACCGGTTCTGAACGAAACGTTTTCTGGGACGGACGCAATTCTTCGGGTGAAAAGGTTCCGGCGGGAATGTATATCGTCCTGCTCAGAGCCGGAGATCGGATAGACGGTTCCGTGCTTCGGGTATTGTAGCCCCGTTGAGGTATTCCCTCAGCATTCTGCTCCGTGGGAATATAGGGGAAAACGACAAACCGGCCGGAACCAGGGCATGCTGGTTTCGGCCGGTTTCAAAAGTCTGCCGGTTTGTTCGACTGCTATTTCTTCTGCAGCTCTATTTTTTTGCCCTCGAACTCAACTTTGTAAACCACCGGCTTGTCGCCTGTATCTTCTGGAGTCGTGATCCAGTAATAGCCGGCTCCACGACCGCCTGAGTGGCGGAATTCGAGTTGTTCTCCCGTCGTGAGCCTGGTAACCCTGGTCACCTTGTTGGCCAGGCCGTGGATCACTAATTCACCTCGCGGTTTATCCACGGCGAAAAGGTACAGGCAGTTACCCTTTCGAGTCGACCCACCACCAAAGCAGCTTCGTGGAAGGCCGGCGGTGGTGTCGTAAATGGCTTCGGCGTTTTCGCGGCAGAACTCGCCGACATAATCCATAATGGCAATTTCTTCCTCCGGAATCGAGCCGTCGGGGCGGGGTCCTACGTTGATCAGGTAGTTTCCACCGAGGGCGATAGTGTCGATAAAACACCTGAGCACGTCGCCGGCCGGTTTGTATTCATAGTATTCCGAAACGTGCTGCCAGTGGGATGCATCGGTGAGGTTGTCGCACGCTTCGAACGGAACGGTCATGGGATTGATCGGCACCTGCTGTTCGGGGCTTCCGTAATGCCCGACATATGGATGGCAGAAACGGTTGTTCATAACGATTTCCGGCTGCCGTCGCAGGATTTGTGAGGCCAGTTCCGCGCTACGAAGCTGTTCGGGAGTTCTTCCCCAATCTTCATCGGCCCAGAACAGATCTATTTTGCCGTAGTTTTCAAGTAATTCACCGATCTTCGTGTCACGCTTTACAATGTACCGTTCCCAGGCCTCGGCCCGCTTCACCGGGTCCGGTTCATTGTATCCTTCACGGTCCATATCCGCACAAAAATCCGGATCTCCCCAGTCCCGATGACAGAAGTATATCCCGACTTTCATATCTCTTTTTCGAAGTTCATCGCACCATTGTGCCACCACGTCTTTTCCGTATGGGGACATCTTTACAATCGAGCGATCCTGAACCTTGGTGTCCCACAGCGCAAAACCCATTGAATGGCTCGTTGTGAGGACTGCGTACCGGGCGCCCCAGGATTTGAACATATCCGCCCATTTTGCCATGTCGAAATGTTCACCGGTAAGAAGCTTTGCCCGCCTCTCGTACTCCTCCTTCGGAAGACCTCGCATGGGCCAGTCTGTTTTGGTGTCGGACTTAAACATCGTTTTGAAAACGCCCCAATGGACGAAAATCCCCAGTTTTGCATTGGGAAACCATGGTGCTATTTGCGGCATTCTGCAACTCCTTTCGGGTCGGCTCTGGAAAACGAATGAGAGGTAAAATACAGCATTGACTACATAAAGAGTGTCTCTCGGGAAAAAAACGGGAACGAACCCCAATCGAAGAACGATTGGGGTTCGGACAGGCACCCAGTATGGAATGCCCGGCTTTCTACCGAGAGCGGCCCGCGAAACTAGAGTGCCGTAATGGTTTGGTTGCGTATTCCGTGGCTCCCCGATATTCGGAGGAAAACCGACTGATTTATTGAAATAGCAGCAAGTTTTGTATTCTGTTGAATACAATTTCCATATCGATTCGTGGCATTCCGGTATCAGCCGTTCTATATTAGAGACAACCTAACGACCTTTGAGTTTCTCTTTTTGGGGAGGGCGGAATGAGTATCAAATCGGCAGGATTCATGCTTATGTGCATTGCGGCAGTATCCGCATACCGCTCCGAGGTTCCGGAATATCCCTACGTTACAACCAGTCCCTCTTCTCCCGTCGCGGGTGATACCGTGACGGTCTGGGTTGTCCTGGGAACGAGCAGCAATTCCTGTGTTCCGACTTTTACCAGCCTTGAGTATGAGCTGATACCTTCAGCGGTTACGGTATTTCCGCCTGAAGTGACCATGAGCATCTCGTACGAAGTGAACTCTCCACAAGGGATTGTCTGCTCGCCCGCGTTCACCTCATATGGTCCAAAGTTCACGTTGAAGGGGGCTGCGGCCGGTACCTACACGGTCAAACGAGGGGACAGCACACTTGGTGCTTTTTCAGTTTCGGCGTCTCCGGGCCAGGAATTCTACACACTGAGTGGAAACGTTCTCGACGACCCTTTTCCGCAGGAACGGCTGCCGCTGCCGATTGAGGGAGCAAAGGTGTATGTTCTGCGACCACTGGTATACCTCATGAATGAAGGCGGAGCCGAATACTCAGCCCTGATAATCGATTCGGCGGTCACGGATGCCGATGGAGCTTTTTCGATTCAAGATATTCAGAGCGATTCGTATACGATAGCTACCCGTGCTGAAGGGTTCCGACGAAAGAATGTCGGTATCAGTCTCTCCAGAGACACCTCAGTGACCATTCATCTGGTTCCCGACGACGCAGTGGCCTCGGTGGCCGGGGCTGTAAGGTATTTGCATTGCCCGGCTGTGTCGGCGCCCTGTCTAAGTTCCCCGGTTCCTCAATGCACCGTTACGGTGTCCTTGAATACGTGTCCTTCTTTCGGCGGCGATCCTGTTGGGCGCTGGATTCCGTGTGAGACCTTCACCACGGTGACCGATGAAGAAGGGCGGTACACCATCTGTCACTTATACACATATCCGAGCCCACGAGACCGTACTAGATCTCGTATGCCGTCTTCT
>CAZEMW010000473.1:0-3826 GCA_964513105.1 uncultured Fibrobacterota bacterium | reverse complement strand
TAATACGCGTTGCCGTTCCCCGGTTGAAAGAGTCGACAGAGCCCGTCCGGCAAGGTGCCGAGCCTTGAGCGCCTCGAGGGCCGCGCTGATTTTGTCGGGCATTGCAGCGCGCGCAACGCCGAAATTCTCCAGACCAAAGGCGATTTCATCTTCAACGGTATCGGTAAACACCTGGTGTTCGATATTCTGCAGCAGAAAGCCGATTTTTCGGGAAGCTTCGCGAAGGTCGATCCTCTCGGTTGTGATTCCGTCAATCGTAATGTGCCCGTCGACCTGTGCATGAATAACGCCGGGGACCGCACCGCACAGTGCGAGTCCGAGAGTCGATTTGCCACATCCGGTCGGTCCTGAAATCAGCAGGCATTCGCCTTTGTTCAGCTCCATGCCAAGGGAGTCGACCGCCGGCCGTTTCGCGGTCGGGTAACGGACCGTAAGCGATTTCGTTTTGATTACCATGGGAAACGCCCCCACTGGATACATGCCGCAACCGCGGTACAGCAAAAGGCGGCGGCAATCACGGTGATATCCGGGGCGCCGAAGCCCGGCTCGCGAAAGCTTGTTCGTTTGGCGTTTGGCGCAAAGCCGCGCAGTTCGAGACTGAGCGTCACACGCTCGGAGTATTCGAGTAGAAGAAAGGACAGCGGAACAAGGACGCCGCGGTAAATATCGGCAATTGGACGCCGTCGTACCGACGCGCGTAGAACAGCCGCCCTTCTGAGTTCCCCAACTTCCGCGGCCATGACCGGGAAGAAACGCCAGACAATCATAAAGGCAACAATCACCCCATGTGGCAGTGGGAGCCGGCTCAGGGCGCGCGAAAGGTCCGCCGGTGAGGTGGTGGCGGCACACAGGGGTATGGCCGCCATGAAAACCGTGATGCGCAGCGTGTACCCCAGCGCGATAGACCATTGTCGAGCCGCCGCGTAATTGAGGACGATCATTATTCCGAGCAGAAGGATTACTCCCATGGCCGTTCTTGTCCGGACAGGGATGCGCGCGGCAATCAGCAGTGTAAACAGAAAAAGAACCAGAGGCATCAGCGCCTGCCAGTCGAAAAGAATCACCGAGCATAGCGTACAGAGGCCGCTGACAAAAACTTTCGTAAACGGATGCAGACGGTGAATAACCGTATCCGCGCGATGAGCCCGAAACAGAAGCATCAGGCGTTCGCCTCGATGTTCAGCTTACCGGCCTGCGCGAGCTCGTTGGCGATACGCAAACCGACGAGCGAGCTGATAAGCGAAGCGGCGAAGATGGCTGCTTCGGCGGCAATCCACACCCACCACACAATCGAGTGATATCGTTCGGGGGTGAAGCGGAATGATATGAACATCGCCGCGGGGAAAGCGGTCATCTGATACAGAACAGCCGCAACCACGGGTGCCGCCTTGTTCTTGTACCCTTTGAAAACCAGCGAGCAGAATGTCTCGGCGATAATCGTACCCGTTAAAACGAATCCGGTAATCACGGGGGATATCATCAGACATATCAGCGCATATATTCCCTTTATCAAAAACAACGACCCTGGACGGCGAAGGCGCAGCAGGGCAACGACAATGAAGCAGTTTGAGAAAAGGCTGATCACAACATTGGCCAGACCCGGGATTCGCAGAGGCAGCGTGAAGGGGATGATTACGCTGGATACCACAAAAAGGATAACGACGGTCATTGCCGCAAATACGTATTCGCGCGTGGACCAGTACGCCTGTTTCATTCCATACCTTCCTCTATGTCGCCTTCGAGCTGGAGCATGCGATCGCGCAAGAGTGCGCGTTGCTCTTCGGAGGCCTTCCAATAGCCTCGGGAGTCCGCCTCAAAGAGTCGTTTGATCGTTTCCTCCGCCGCATAGCGGTTGTTCTTACTTATGCGATTGAACATTTCCTCGTCGCGGACATACCGGTCGGTCACCGCGGTAAAAACCCAGTCGTCAACCGCGTGAGTCGTGGCGGCAAATCCAATGAGGTACTCGACGCGATCGCTGATTTTCTGCGCGCCGTGAAAATCGTGCTTCAGCAGTTCATCAATCCATTTCGGGTTGAGAAGACGGGTACGGATACCACGGTTAAGGGATTCCTTGACGGTCTCCGTCCGAATGATCTCCCTGGTGGTATCGCTGATAAGCATTTCGGGCGCTTCACCGCGAATGGATTCCACCGTGCGCGAAAGTCCGCCGAAAAACTCATAGTAATGGTCGAGATCCATTATTTCGTATTCATGAGAATCCCGTACCTGGGAGACCACATCAACCCGTTCGAGCCGGCCGCGGTAGGCGTCAAGGTTTTTTTCGCCGTGAATGTTTCCCGCATAGAGATGACTCATCGTGGAGGTGAACAGTCCCGCGATCTCCTCTTCGTTCTGCCAGGCGCCGGTTTCGATGAGATTGGTGGTGCGTGTGCCGTATTCACCGGCGCCCGGACCGAATACGCGCCCCGATGAAATCACCGACAGTTTCTCATCCGGAACCGTTCCGCGTATTGCATCCGCAATTCGCTTCGTGTTGGCTCTCACGGGGTTGGCTTCCGCGGTTTCATCGAGCTCCGCAACCAGTTGAAATGCACGGTCCAAAAGTTCCATCACGTTGGGGAACATATCACGAAAAAACCCGCATATCTGAACGACGCAATCCACCCGTGGACGACCGAGTTGCTCGATGGGAACCGCTTCGAGCTGTTTGTAGTAGGGATTGCTCCCGGCCTTTATACGAACGCCCAGATAGGCCAGTACTTGTCCGACTGTTTCACCCCCGGTCTTCGTGGTTTCGAAGCCCCAGAGAATCACCGCGGTGCTGTTCGGCCATTTCTTGTGCAATTCATAGTAATGTTGCAGGGTATTCTCGGCGATTTCGGCACCGCGCTTCACCGCCTCTTCCGTCGGCACACGCCGGGGGTCGAACTGAAACGAGTTTCGTCCTGTCGGCAGCACCTCCGGATTTCGCAACGGATCGCCGCCGATGCCGGGCTCGACATAGCGACCGTCAAGCCCGGCAAGGAAATTCTCGATTTCATCGGCCCCGGTCAGCTTACTCGCCGCTGCAACCGCTGCCCGAACCGCTCCCGATTCTTCTTCGTCGGCGGGGTACGTCCCGGTGTTGACCGCCTCGCGAACCGTTGTTTCCACCTCCCGCTCTATATCTTCAAGCGCTCGGGACGGGACGCCTTCGGCGGCTTGACCGGCTTTCGAGGGACACAGGAGTGATTCGTAGTCAAGGCCGCGCTTGCGGGCGAGAAGACGGTGCAGCGAAGGGTGCGCCGCGCGATCGGTCCGAAGGTAAAAGACCGCAAAGGCAACGCGGTCGTCCAGCGGTATGTCGTCACCGATGATATGAAGCCCCTTTGGAATCACCGAGCGTTTCATCATGCCGATTTCTTCCTGAATGGCGGCGATATCCGCGGCTTCGATATTGTTCTCGGCCGCCAGTTCCCGTATCCGTTTCTCCAGGCGCACCGCCCGGGAAGGTTCAAGCGTACGAGCTTCGAGGTATTCGGCGATGAGGTCGTCGAGAGCTTGCCAGTTTTCGTACAGACCTCCGGCCGCAAACGAAGGTGAGTTGTAATTGACAAGAGTACCCAGGCTTCGTCGCTTGGCAATGGTCGCTTCGGACGCGTTTACCACATGGTAGTAATACAGGTGCGGAATATCGCCGATGAGGTTTTCTGGAAAGCAGTCCCCGCTCATACCCATTTCTTTGCCCTTGAGGAACTCAAGTGTTCCGTGCGTGCCGACATGTACGATACAATCGGGTTTCCATTCCTCGGCAAGCCATCGATAGAAGGCAACATACTGATGGTGAGGCGGCAGGGTCTGATCGTGGGTCGTCTTGTCGGGA
>CAZEMW010000472.1:0-3829 GCA_964513105.1 uncultured Fibrobacterota bacterium | reverse complement strand
GTCAGGAACTGAACCGGATGACCGAGAATTCCGCTGCTCTCCTTCACTCCCTTGGCAACTCCATTTATCTCCAGCGGCACCTGGGTGGTGATTTTCTCACCCATTTCAACGTGCTGGAAATCGATATGCGTCAGGTGATCGGGAATGAGCACATTGTGCTGGATTTCTTTCACAATAGCGATAGAATCCTTCTCGCCCGGCAACCCGAGATCCATAAGGTGGGAGGTTTTGCGTGCACGCAAAAATGCTCCAAAATCTTTGGCGCTCACCTCAATGGACTTGGTTTCGCGATTATGCCCATAATACACAGCCGGTACCCACCCATTTTCGCGCGCCCGGCGAGTATAGGATTTCCCGGTACCTTCACGCAATTGTGCTGTGAGTTTAAGGATCTCCAAAACCTGACCTCCTTATATAGAAATTCACCAACAATCAAAAATAGGGATGCGTTACCGGGGATTCTGCGTAAAACGCATGATCCGCGGCCGCTTTCTTTGTGTCGTTCGCCCGCCGGAATATCTCAGCTCAGGATTAGGTACGACCCAAATTAAGAGAATAATGGCTGGGGCGGGAGGATTCGAACCTCCGAATGCAGGAATCAAAATCCTGTGACTTGCCGCTTGTCGACGCCCCAGTGCATAGGAAAACCTTCCTAAAATAATACACGGCGCAATGTAATTCCAATACCCGAAAATTGCGCGGGAAAGAAGAATTTTTTGCTTGGCGGTCAGCCGTGCAGTAATAGTAGACTCTTACCCAAACACGCTTCTGCCGGGCCGGGAACCCTTCGGCTAGACCAGAGTTCAAGCTTCGGTACTACGGCACTTCGACTCATTGCAGTATGGCGCTTTGCTCAGCCGCCCAACATCGAATGCGCTCAGTCGAAGAGAAGAGTATTTCTCTTTGCAGAAAACCGCCGTCCCTAAACCGGTTCTGCCGGGCATAGAATCTGATCTGCCGATTTGCAGAGCAGCGCTGCGGATAAACTATATTTTTTGCTTCCTCTGTGGCAACCCTAAACACCTCGAGAGATGCGAAAAAATGGCAAAGAAGGACCTGTTAACCCTCCTGGATTTCTCCGGTACTGAGATTCGGGAGATATTGCGACTGGCCGCGGAACTCAAGGTCGGACGCCTGAGTGAAGCCCCGACTCCTTTTGAAGGGAGGACTGGTGTTCTGATATTCGAGAAACCATCTCTGCGGACGAGAATTACTTTCGAAACCGCGGTATTCGAGTTGGGGGGACATCCGGTCAACCTGGAAGCCGGCATGGTGCAGATGGGGAAGCGGGAAACGGTTGAGGATGTCGCGCGAAATCTCGAACGATGGGTGCATCTGCTGGTCGCACGAACCTATCAGCATGAAACGGTTCACAAGCTGGCCATGCACAGCAAGGTACCGGTTATCAATGCTCTGACCGACCGGTTTCACCCTTGCCAGGCACTCGCCATGGGTCTGACTCTGCAGGAGCGACGGGATATAGATCCCGGCAAAAAAATCGTGTTCGTGGGCGACGGCAACAACGTATGCGCTTCGCTTATGGTCCTGGCGGTGAAACTTGGGCATGATTTTGCCCTCGCCTGCCCTCCCGGCTACGAACTCGATAGTGAATTGGTTGAGCAGTGCCGCGCGATTGCGGCAGAAGAGGGAAGAGCGGTTACGGTGACAAATGATCTGCATGAAGCCGTGCGAGGAGCAACGGTAGTGTACACCGATGTGTGGACCAGTATGGGGCAGGAAGAAGAAGCCCAAAGTCGGGCCAGGGATTTTTCCGGATTTCGTGTTGACGACGAGCTGCTGTCACATGCACCCGCCGACGTCCTCGTGTCGCATTGTTTGCCCGCCCACAGGGGAGAAGAAATAACCAGCGAAGTATTGGATTCGGATAGATCGATGGCTTTCGATGAAGCCGAAAACCGATTGCATGCCCAGAAAGCGGCAATAGTTCACCTTTTGTCCTAGACAAGACGGAGAAACATCATGGCCAACGAACGTACACCAACCGGAGTAAAAGCCTTTGACGACATGATTCGCGGCGGGTTCATACCCGGATCGGCAAACCTTGTGGAAGGTGCGCCCGGTACGGGAAAAACAACGCTTGCCATGGAGTTTATCTACAACGGTATCGTGAAATACAATGAACCCGGTCTGATAATCACGTTCGAGGAATTTCCTCAACAGTATTACCACGATGCTCTGCAACTCGGGTGGGATTTGAAAAAGCTCGAAGAGCAGGGGAGTCTCAAGATCATTTTTTCGGACCCTCAGACCACAATGGCCGAATTCGAAAAGCTCGACGGGGAATTTGTTGAGATTGTCGAAGACTTGGGGATCAAAAGAGTCGCAGTCGACAGTATGACCCATTTTGAGTCTCTGACTATCGACGAAGTCGAGCTGCGCGAAATTGAACGCAAATTCGTTAACTCACTGAAACGTGAAGGCGTCACAAGTATTCTGCTACGGGAGAACGACAGTCTCCTTGGCCAGGTGGGTCAGGTGACGAGTAAAATTCCTTTCATTGTAGATACCTACATCCTGCTGCGCTATGTTGAGGTCGATAGTTCGATACAGAAAGCCATGCTGATTCTAAAAATGCGGGGAAGCGACCACGACAAAGAAATCCGCTGTTTCGGCATCACCGGCCACGGAATAGAGGTGGAAGCCAAGTTCAGCGGCCGGGAAGGCATCATGAGCGGAATCACCCGCACCACACCTCAAGATGCATTTGTAAATGTCTTTGGAAAGAAGTAATCCGGTATGGAACAGCCCATCATGCTTTCCGCATTTCTTCTTCAGGGTTTTGTACTCTGCTTTTCCTTCTTCAATTTCGTCTCACTGTTGATATCGGAATTCTATCACAAGAAAATCGGGCATGCCTCGCCTCGGGTGGGGTTCGTCGTGGCAATTATACTGGGAGTCGGTTATCTGATTGTCTCAACCCTGTCGATTATGGCACAACGTGGATTACCATTTATTGAATCGGGATTGCTGCTTGGATGTGGGCTTGCTTCGATGTGGAGCTCCGCGGCACTGTTCTATACGATGAAAAGGATTCGGAAGTAATGATGCCAAGTTCGCTTGCCCTTGTTACCCTGGATATTGCCGCGGTAATCATTTTGCTTGTGCTTGCCTCGCTGAGCAGACGACTTGGTGAAGCTCTGAAAACACCTCCGGTATACCGGGTTTTCTATACCTCCGCGGCATGTGTCGGTATTTCGGGATTTTTGCACTTTGCCGGAGCCGTGAGTTTCGAGCATCCGCTAATCCTTCCGAGCATCATACCGATGAGCCTTTTGCTGGTGGCGGGAATACTCGGGATATTCGGATGTTTGAAATACTGGATGTGGCTATTCCCGGAATTTTTCAGAAGGTAGGAGTGCCATGAATAAGATCCTTGTAGTCGAAGATGAAAAAGACATTGCGGATCTGGTGAAACTGGTGCTTGAGACCGAGGACTTCACGGTGGAAACCGTGCTCGATCCGTTACAGGCGCTCAGTCGTGCTCATGAGTATCAACCCGACGCGATCCTTTTGGACCTTAAAATGCCCAAAATGGACGGATGGGAGGTGTTTCGGGAATTACGCAAAGACCCCGCTTTCCGTCGGACGCCGGTGGCAATACTCACGGCGAAATCGGAATCTTTTGATGAAATGGTTGGTTTGCACGTAATGAACGCGGATGCGTATATTACGAAACCTTTCGGCAAGCAGGAATTGATCGATAAAACACATGCGCTCCTCAGGAAAAATTCCAAATAAACGGGTCCTTGTCGTCGACGACGAGGAAGATGTACTGGATTTTCTTAAAATCTACCTCGATTCGGTCGGG
>CAZEMW010000471.1:0-3843 GCA_964513105.1 uncultured Fibrobacterota bacterium | reverse complement strand
CCGTCACCCGTCACCCGTCACCCGTCACCCGTCACCCGTCACCCGTCAACCGTCACCCGTCAACCGTCACCCGTCAACCGTCACCCGTCAACCGTCAACCGTCAACCCCGAGCCTCAATAAGCATTATCCCGCCTGAAAACCACAATGAACGTCTTGAGAATAAGCTGGATATCCAGCCAAATACTCCACGAATCGATGTACTTGAGATCGAGACGGACAATTTCGTCGAAATCGGAGATGCTGTTTCTTCCGCTTACCTGCCAGAGTCCGGTTATCCCGGGACGGGTGCTGATTCGACGATGGTGCCATTTCTGATACTTGGAAACTTCGTCGGGAGTCGGGGGGCGGGTGCCGACCAGGGACATTTCGCCTTTGAGCACATTTATGAACTGCGGGAGTTCATCGAGGCTCAGTTTGCGCATGATCTGCCCCACCGTAGTCACCCGTGGGTCGTCTTTCATTTTGAACACCGCGCCCTGGCATTCATTCAGCTTCTCAAGCTCCTTTTTCTTTGCTTCGGCATCGGCTCTCATTGACCGAAACTTGTAAATAACGAATCGCTTCCCGTTCCTTCCCACGCGGACCTGTTTGAAAAATATCGGGCCGGGGGAACTCAGCTTGATAGCCAGGGCGAGTGGCGGGTAGAGGAGTACGAGAATTGTTACGCCGACAATCGCCCCTATGATATCAAAGACTCGTTTGAAAAAGAGTTGATCCGGATCGAGCTGCACGGTGTAGGAAAGAAGAGTTGGATATTCGACAAAACGCCGGTACTCCCATTTCGCGAATCGGGTTGAACTGGAGATGTTAATGAATACCCGGGCGGAGCGTCCCATCTCTTCGCAGGTACGAAGATACGGATCAATAGTGAACGACTCGCGACTCAGCGTTCTGGGGATACAGAACAGCACCTCCTCAACGTAGCTGTTCTTGAGAATCTCCTCAAATTCGTGCGGAGTGGTCGATATGTCGAGTTTGTTTCTGACACGAAGGCCCCATTCGGGATGCAGCTCAATCTGTTTTTCTACTTGAGAGGCGAAACGGCCTCTTCCGAACATAATCACAGGAGTCGTGTTTCGATCGCCTCGTCGAAGGCGGGCAAACACGTATTTGAGGACCAGTTTTTCACTGGCAATGAAAACAAATGAAATACACGCAAAGAGAACGTACAGGGTGCGGCTCTCGGCAATATCGGGGAGCACGTACAGAATCGCGGCGCCGAGAATTCCCGCGGACAGGAAAATCATTACGATTCGGTTTCCCAGCGCCCGCATCCAGCCGAAATCGAGTACCGAGAAGAGGGAGCGAGTCCACCCAAAATAGAGGTAGAACGCCACGAATCCTACGAACATCAGCCAGTAGTCGTAGATATCGGCAAGATTACGGTGTTCGGAGACAATCGTATGAGAGAGGTAAAATGATAGCGTAAGAAGCAGGAGGTCGATTGTGGCGATCGCCTGTTTTACGAATGATGAGTGTTCCTTCAACATGATTCGAACAATTCTCCAAACGGATTGCTATTTCAGTTGCGGGTAAGATGTTTCTCCGCGAATCGACTAACCGCAGCCTGCAAATCTTCCAGGGATCCGGTGTTTTCCACCACTATCCACTTTTTGTCCGAGGGGGCCGGCACGACGGCTTCCTGCAGTTTCGTCCGCTGGGTGACCACGCTTTCGGGCAGGCCGGATTTGCGCATAACGCGGTTGATACGTTCATTTCGGGGCGCATGTACCCATACACAAAGGTCAAACCAGTCTTCAATCTTCCACAATGGTATCAACGCGGCATCAACGATGACAAGTTCTTTGTGAGATCTCTGCAAAAGCCGGTTTTTCAGTCTTTTAAGGAGAGGAGGATGGACCACCGCGTTGAGCCGTTTGAGCGCTTCTTTCGAGGCAAAAGCCTTCTCTCCCAGTGAGGCGAACGACAGCCTTCCATCAGGAAAAACATCCTCCCCGAACTCCCGCCGGATGCCTTCGCGGACAGCCGGATCGGAGATCATGAGCTGTTTGGCCTCGGAATCACCGTCCCAAATGGTACGGTTATCCTTCGTCAGGATACGGACAAAGCTGGATTTGCCCGATCCCATGTATCCCGCAACGCCGAGAGAAGTCATCGCTATCCGTTCGATTTGCGAATAAGCACTCGATTACCGGTTTCGTTGAATTCCATGGAATCAACGTAGTTTCTTACAATGAAAAGGCCCCGTCCGTGGTCTTTGGCGAGATTCTCCGGAAGTGTGGGGTCGGGGACGGCGTCCGGGTCGAAGCCGGTCCCCTCATCGAGTATACCGACGCGCACTTTTCTTCGATCGATCACGTGTCCGATTACGGCTCGCTTGGAGTGGTCTTCCCGGTTCCCATGCCCAATTGCGTTTGCCATAAGCTCGGTCAGGGTGATTTTCATTTTCCTGATGGATTCGTCGGGGAATCCTGAAGCGTCCATGTCCTTAAGAACGGCACCCGCCGCGCTTTCCATCTCTTCATAGTAGGATATCCATTGGAGATAGACCGGTTCATCCTCTGAGAATCCGAGTTTTACCTTCAGTTGATTTTTTCGGGACTGCCCCAGCATTTCAAACGCCAGTACCGAGATATCATCGTCCATTGAAACCTCGCGGGTTTCGCGGCGATATCGAGCCTGCAACAAGTCGGGAAGCTCGTCGACCGAGCGCCGCGGCATTGCTGCAATTGCCTGGTGAAAAGCGTTCTGGATGGCGGCCGGCGTTGTCGGGGAAAAAAGTGCGTATAAACCGTTGGTGTACATGATAACCCAGTCCCCGGTATTGAGAAATACTTTCTCGTCGGCATAGCTCGGATTTTCGAGTACCCCCAGGAAAACCCCACCGAAACTGAGTGCCTGAAGCTGGTCTTCTCGCCGGCGATACACGAATGGCGGTGGATGCCCGGCGCCGCAGAAAGTGAACTTATTATTGTGAAGATCCAGAAAGCCTACGAACGCGGTAATGTATGTATCCGCCGATATCCTGCGAACATCGCTGTTTACTCGTTCCAGAACCGCACGGGGAGAAGCCACGGTCCGCATATGGTTTGAAAACGATACCTTGGCCATTGCCGAGAGTAGAGTGGACGCCACGCCCTGCCCGGTGACGTCGAAAATGTAGAATCCCACCAGGTCTTCGGAAATGTGTATTACATCAAAAAGGTCCCCGCCAATCCGACGGGCGGGAAGATACAGTGAAACCAGATCGACCTCTTCGAGTACCGGCAAACTCTGCGGAAGAAGTGCGTTTTGCACCTCCCTGCATAGTTTTGCGTCTCGGGGATCGATTTCGGTACGGCCCTCGATATGGTCGAAACCGTTACCGGTACGTTTTCTTTTTGAAGCGGAATTCATTATTTGCCGTTTCGTGATCGGAAAGGAAGCGTGTATCGGCCCCCAACCCCTGTAAGCCTGAAACCTCCTGCGGTTGCTACACCGCCGGGCCGCCCTGTATTCATTATATATTGATGCTTCGTCTTCTCGAGTATGCAGCGGAACTTAAAAAGTAATTTATTATGGCCGGGATTACCAGTCTTTGGTCCAGGTCACGCGACCCCAAGTCCCGAACGCCTTGATTGGTCTACAACAATGCGGAGTTACTAATGACGAAACATACGATTTTTCTCAGCATCAGCTTGTTTGTTGTTGCGTGTTCGGTCGCTTCCCACGGGGGTCCCCTCGAAAGAGCTTCCTGCACTCCCCACATTCTCCTTCTACTCGACCGAAGCTCAAGTATGTGCCGGTTTCAGACTACCGATCCCGACGATCATCGTGTTTCACTGGCACGGGAGCTTCTGGATTCACTGGCGGTACAGAGTCCTCAGACAAAAGCCATGTTT
>CAZEMW010000470.1:0-3844 GCA_964513105.1 uncultured Fibrobacterota bacterium | reverse complement strand
GAACGTTGGGAAAACACCAAAATCCGGGCCCCCGAGGCCCCCATGGAAACCGGTGAAGGGGACAAGGCAAACGACTGCTATCTGGCGATGCTTGGGCAGGACGGTTGCGAGGGAAAACTGAAGAAGTTTGTCCGACTGGGATCGAGCTACGTCTGGACGTGGAAAATTCGACTGGAGTGCAGCCATCACAGTTTCTCGGACCCTAAATACGAGCTTGATGCCGGCGTTCACGAATTGCAGATTGCCGGTCGATCGAAAAACTTTTTCATTGACCGTGTTGTCATTGCCGAAGAGAGCATATCCGACGACGATGCGAAAAGCACCAGTTTGCCTCAGTCTTCCCGAACGGATCTAAGCACGGCCCTGTATCGTGGCACTCCGCCCATGAACCGAACCAACAGAGCAATCATTCAGGCCCCCTCCCCTTTTATTTATGGGGTGAATGGGCGTATGCTGGGAGTCGGGACACAGCGCGACGGCGCCCATGAACGTCTTCCTCGCGGTATCTACCTGGTCGCACCGCACGGCGCCCGAAAAAGCGCAAAGACCCTTTTAGAACTCCAGACTGAAAAGTAGTCTGCTTCCGGGTAGTTGTCCCCCCGGCCGGTTCAGGGGCTCAGCCGTACAAAAGTCGGCCGAGCCCCTTTTTTGTATTCACCTCCCCGCAAGCTCGGGCGTTTCGGGTGGTCGGACAGCACCGGCGTGGAATACGCATGCCGGGGTGGTAGCCGGGAAGTCCGGACCGACACTGAAGTGCCCGGCATAGTTGCGCCACGGTTTTCCGTCTTCAGTCTGTTGCCTCCTCAGCTTCGGATCGCAGTGAATAGAAGGTGGATCATCATCCGTTCACCGCAACATCTCACCTATTTTCTATATTTATTCTGTCCGCGAGGCCCGCCGGGGCTCGCACCGAATCGAAAGGTGATAATTCCGCAGGAGGTAGTAGAGGATGCCAATCAGGCAGGGAGCCGAAGAGCCCCGAGTATTTCGTGGAGAAATCCGACTGGGAATAATTCAGGGGGGGCAGTTGGGACGAATGCTGTTACAGCCCTGTATGAATTTCGGGATCACGCCGTATGTCATGGACAAAGACCCTGAAGCGCCGTGCAGAAAATTCTGTGAGCATTTCTTCCAGGGTGATGCCCGCAAATACGAAGATGTTTACGAATTCGGCAGGCGGGTTGATATCCTGACACTCGAGTACGAAGATGTGAATCTCGAAGCGCTCACGCAACTGGAAAAAGATGGAATTCTGGTGTACCCGTCACCGGCCGTAATCAAAATCATCCAGGACAAGGGACTTCAGAAGCAGTTTTTCAAAGACAACGCAATCCCGACATCGGAATTTGTCCTGATTGATTCATCCGATGAGCTTCGGGCTCATGCATCCCTTCTCCCCGCCTACCAGAAGCTTCGTCAATCGGGCTATGACGGCAGAGGGGTGATGAAGATTGCGAGTGAATCCGATCTGGAAGCCGGTTTTGACGCTCCCAGTGTGCTCGAGCGATCGGTTCCCGTGACAAAAGAGATTTCAGTGATTGTCGCACGAAATGTTTCCGGGCACATGGAAACGTTCCCTATTGTTGAGATGGAGTTTCATTCTCAGGCAAACATGCTGGACTTTCTGTTCGCACCTGCCGAGCTGGATGATTCCGTACGACGGAGGGCCGAGCAGACGGCACGGGAGATTGCCCAAAAAATCGAAGTGGTGGGGCTTCTTGCCGTGGAGATGTTTGTCACCCCGGAGGCCGAGGTCCTGGTGAATGAGCTGGCGCCTCGCCCGCACAACAGCGGACACCACACGATAGAGGCAAACTCCACGTCCCAGTTCGAACAGCACCTTCGTGCCATACTCGACCTCCCGCTGGGCTCGCCGGCCATGCGCAGCCCCGCGGTTATGGTCAATCTGGTCGGCGCCGAGGGGTTCGAAGGACCCGTTCGGTACCGGGGGCTCGAAGAGGTCCTTGCGCTGCCGGGGGTACATATTCATCGATACGGCAAAAAGTGCACGCGACCATTTCGTAAAATGGGACATGTAACGGTTATCAACGACGACATTCGCGCGGCAAAACAGATCGCGTCGGAAGTGCAGAAAAAAGTGAGGGTAGAGGCATGAGTCAGGTACGAGTAGGAATAATAATGGGCAGCAGGTCTGATCTTGATATTATGCAGGAAGCCGGAGAGGTGCTGAATGAGCTGAAAGTCCCGTTCGAAATGAGCGTCGTTTCGGCCCATCGGACACCCGACCGGATGTTCTCCTATGCAAAGAGCGCCGAAGAGCGCGGGCTGGAAGTGATCATCGCCGGTGCCGGCGGATCGGCCCACCTGCCCGGCATGGTCGCCTCCCTGACCTGTCTCCCGGTAGTAGGCGTCCCGATAAAGTCCCGCAACTCTCTGGACGGATGGGACTCGCTGCTGTCGATTGTCCAGATGCCCAACGGTATCCCGGTCGCAACCGTTGCGGTCAACGCCGCCAAAAACGCCGGCCTCCTCGCCGCCCAGATCCTGGGATCGTCGGACAAGGAGTTAAGAGACAAGCTTCGTTCGTACAAGAAAGCGTTGTCGGACAGAGTCGGTGACCAGATTAAGCAGATGGAACAAGACGGCTATTCCCAGCCGGAGCTGGGGTAGATCGCGCCTGGAGCGAGGATTTTTCCCTCGCCCGGGGGGTGAGCGGTTCAAGGAACGATTCCGAGTCCGAGTCCGAGTCCGAGTCCGAGTCGGTTTCGGATTCGGATTCGGAATCGAAGCCCCCCCAGAGAAAAGGATCAAAGATCAGTTATCTACCGGTATTCTCAAGGGCTTGGAAAAAGGAAGAAGGCTACTCCCAGCCGGAGCCGGGGTAGATCGCGCCTGGAGCGAGGATTTTTCCCTCGCCCGGGGTGTAAGCGGTTGAAGGAACGATTCCGATTCCGAGTCCGAGTCCGAGTCGGTTTCGGTTTCGGATTCGGATTCGGAATCGAAGCCCCCCCGAGAAAAGGATCAAAGATCAGTTATCTACCGGTATTCTCAAGGGCTTGGAAAAAGGAAGAAGGCTACTCCCAGCCGGAGCCGGGGTAGATCGCGCCTGGAGCGAGGATTTTTCCCTCGCCCGGGGTGTAAGCGGTTGAAGGAACGATTCCGATTCCGAGTCCGAGTCCGAGTCGGTTTCGGTTTCGGATTCGGATTCGGAATCGAAGCCCCCCCGAGAAAAGGATCAAAGATCAGTTATCTACCGGTGTTCTCAAGGGCTTAGGCTGAAAAACCCTTCACACAAGCCGGGAATATATTGTACACTCAATATCGGGCTCAGGCTCTCTGAAAACGAAGGTCGAGGTACGAGTGGGGGCCGGTTGGGTTGTTTAGAACGGGAGATCTCTCTTTCGTGCGATACTGCCGGGCGGCATTTGCGTGCAGGGAAAAACGTTCGGGTTGGTTGAAAAAGGAAACGGTTCATGAGAATAGAGGGAATTACCCCGGGGAGTCAGATCCCCAAACCGATCACTCGCCGAAACCCGGCACCCGGGACCGGGGGTGTGTCATTCCAGGACACGCTCAAGTCGTTCCTCAACGATGTCAACGAATCCCAGAGTGCTTCGGGCGCCGCTAAAAAAGAGCTTCTCACCGGAGAGATAACCGATGTTCACCAGGTGATGCGGAAGTCCAATGAAGCGAAAGTGGCGTTCAATCTGGTGATGGAAATTCGGAACAAGACGCTGGAAGCGTATAATGAGATACTTCGCATGAGGCTGTAGCCTGAGGGTTTGTCGGGCAACGAGCCTCTCCCCTCTCTTCCCAACCACAGCCCCCGCCCCGATCAGCAACAATATCCTTTCAGACAGTCGGGATTGTCCTCAAAGACAAA
>CAZEMW010000469.1:0-3844 GCA_964513105.1 uncultured Fibrobacterota bacterium | reverse complement strand
CTCGTTTATTTGTATACGATACTGGGAGGGGCATGGCATATGCCTTCAGATCGGAAGAAAAAACCGACATACTCAGCCAATCATCTTGCCGGATATAAATTCTCCGACTCCATTCCAAACAAAAAACGACGTGCACAATCAGGCTAAATTCCAGCACTTTTCGGCAAACTACGGCACGAGTGATACCCCTATATTAGTACCACGGTCGTTCAACCGAGCCGTCTCTCTCAACTGGGCGGCAAGGCTGATAGCAACAGCGGTATGGGCCATACTCATACGAATGACTACCAAGTCCAGGCGCAATGAAACCATTGGAACGGATAATGATGGTTCAATTGCCGACCAAAACCATGTACAATTGATTGGGATACCGTGAACATCGCTTCAAGCGTGAAAGCGGAAAACATACCTGAGGAATTATCGACTTGTTCATCCCGGCGGGAGTAATCATGATTGTTTTCAAACAAAAAAGCCGAATTCCGGTGTCTATCGCGACAGTGTGCGGTATCGTGTTCGCACTATCTCTGCAGCCTTTTGCATCGGTCTTGGACCCAATTGACCAGTCCAATGCCTTCCCCAGGGACTTTCTGATTTTCGACTGGGAACGTCAGGACAGCATATCCTACCATGGATACCAAGCGGTTGCCGAACGTATCAAATCATCCCTGAACTCAATCCCTTCGGAGGTACGGCAAGCCTACGACAATGCGTCTTCGGGGAACGCATCCGAGGATACATGGAAAGAGGCATACATACTGCTCTGTGCGGTCAGGAGGCAGGAATTGCTCTCGAGATACTCCACAGAACTGGAACGGGTGGCCTATACCAAACGCGATCTGGACCAGCGAGAGGGGTTCCCGCATAATATCCGTGATAGAGAAGCCAACGGCCTCCATCTTCTGCGGGTGGGAAGCGATTTTACGTGCGCCACGGAGCATCTTTACGGTGACAAAGTGGCAAGGGATGTATGCGTGTCCTTCGATGGGAAAAGAATGCTGTTTGCCCACGGAGATAGAGATCGCAAAGCGATAATGGAATGGGATATTGAAGCCGATTCCTTTCGCAACATTACCTCGGGACAGTATAACGATATGTGTGCCACCTACCTTCCTTCAGGAGATATCATTTTCATGTCGGATCGGGGGCAACTGGTCATTCCATGCAACGGAGGGAATGTAATAAACCTCTTTAAATGTGATAAGGACGGCAAATACACACGTCGGCTCGGCTTCGACCAGGCAAACACCTACTACCCCTCAGTGCTGTCCGACGGAAAAGTGATGTATCTGCGATGGGGGTACAGCGACAAAACCCGGTGGCATACGTTCGATCTTTTCACCATGAACCAGGACGGTACTCAGCAGGAAGGTTTGTATGGAAACAACTCCTGCTTTCCTCCACTGATTGGATTCCCTCAGGAGGTTCCCAACAGCCAAAAAATTACCGCAATCCTCTGCGGCAAAGAGGATGTGATGCAGGGACCTCTCGTGGAAATCAATGTTGCGCTTGCAGAGGACGGAATGGAAGGCATCACCCCGATAGCCCATAATAAGGCTTTGCCGGAATACTGCGGTCAAGGGTATCAGCCCGACGTCGAAGTGTATTTCTCCGATCCCTACCCTCTCGATGATTTCGCCTTTATTACCAGTCTCAAAGATCACAAAGACGGTACGGAGGAGCGAAAAGACAAAAATGGTCAAAAAATGGGATTGTACCTGTTTACCCGTGACGGTCGAAGAGAACTTCTTGCCTATGATTCCGTCGACAACTGTGTCGACGGCACGCCGATCATATCCAGGCCTACGCCACCGGTACTTCCATTTCGTGCAAACTACGGCACCGACAAGGCGAGTCTTTCGGTCTTGGATGTGTATTTCGGACGTGGTCTGAAGGATGTGCCGCGCGGAACGGTAAAAAAGCTGCGTGTTGTTGAACTTGATTATCGCCCGAAGACTCTGGGGAGAGGAAATCTTGCCAATGCCTCAATTCATTCGACCGTCTCGGTTATGGGCGGTAGTTGGGATATCAAGCGTATTCTTGGTGAGATTCCGGTTGAGGAAGACGGTTCAGCGGCATTTATCGTACCGGCTAAAACGCCCATTTACATGCAGGCGATCGATGAGAACGGGGAAGTTGTGCAGTCAATGCGCGAATGGGTGACGCTGATGCCGGGAGAAAGCGGATCCTGTTCAGGGTGCCATGAAGAGAGACTCACCGTCGCTCCCCCCAAACAACCGATTGCGGCAGAACCGAAACCACTTGAGGATTTCTATGGTGAGGCACGAGGGTTTAGTTTCGTAAAGGAGATTCAGCCGATACTTAACGAGCACTGTATAACCTGTCACAACGGGACCCCTTATGAAGGCAAAGACATCAAGGATCTTACCGACAAGACCTTCTTCATTGAACCTCGTGAGTGGACAATGGGCTACCTGAACCTCACGAACTATTTCGAAAGCAACTGCCTTGATGACAACAAAGACCCCTTCGACCGGCTGGGTATTTGTAATGACGGTCACATGTATTTTGAGGAAGATGCCCTCATTACTTATTACGGGTACGACGATACCGTGCCCGTACTTCCGCCGTACGACCGCGGCTCCGCAAAAAGCCGACTTGTCACCATGCTTGAAAACAAGCATAACGATGTGGAACTTTCAGAAAAAGAGCTGAATCTGATACGGGCATGGATTGACCTGGCAATCCCCTATCCGGGAGAGCATACCGAAGGGGTTCCCTCCGATCACAAAAATATGAACAGATTTCTTCAAGCCGCCTCCGCCAGAGAATCCTGGGAAGCTCAGGAAGAGCGGAATATACAGGCCTGGATTAAATCCGGCGGAACCGCGGTTTCTCGTGCCTTTGAGGGAAATGATCAACGCAACACCACAGATGCCGGCCTACCGTATACCGGCAACAACGCGATCACGATCAGCGCAAATCCCTCAGGGATCATTGTTCGATTTTCAGATGGTGCATCCCCGGCCGGGATGCGGCAGGTTACCGTCTATGACCTTACCGGGAAAAAGATTATCAGGAAATCGTTTGCCGGTCAGACCCTGGCCATACCCTTGTCCGGTATCGGTTCCGGTGTCTATACTGTTGAGGTCGACGGGGTCCGGCAATTGGTTGTGAACAGGTAGTACTTGAGGAGGGCTTTGGTGTAATAAACCGAGCCCTCTTGTAGCTTCTCCACACGTGCCCTGCCGTTCTAGATCAGCACGGCGGGATCGATTGCGTTGGTGGTGTAGGAGATCTCCACCCCGTATTCAGGATTGTTTCCCGCAATCGTAATGAGCCCCTCAACGATTTGTCTCCCGTGTTCAAGCCGGTCGGCGCGTTCCGGCGGATGTACCGAATGCCGTTGGCTGCGTCCCAGGAGCATAGCGGGCAAACCCCTCACCCAATATATCCCGAGATTTCGATTCGGGTGCAAGCCACGGTTTCCGACTGAGGCGTCGGTGAGCTGACGGAAAAGAATAGCGGAGCGCTGATGCCGTTCGTCACGCCCGACGATCCCCTTTGATGAGTTGTTGGCAGGAATCCGCCCCCCCCCGTACACAATTTCGCGATTGCGGGACACTGGCGTACCGGCTCGCGGTGCTTGGGAAATGGACACGGAGAACACCCATGTGCCATCGCTCAATACTGCTTGCGTTGACGAGGAGGGCAGTCCCTCATCCCGGGAAGAAGAAATGTACGGATTCCTGGACGATTACGTAAAGAATGTAACCGAGGCTACGCCCCCGGAGATAATCCTTTATGGCCATCCTGTTAACGCTCCTCCCGAAGTTAAACTTCTGACAGTGCACCCAGACGGGACAATTTACTATACATTAGATTC
>CAZEMW010000468.1:0-3844 GCA_964513105.1 uncultured Fibrobacterota bacterium | reverse complement strand
CTTTTCTTCATAGTCGTGTTTCCCTCCGACAAGGTATGCGTTTTCGTCCAGGGGAAATGGAGAATTATAAGTCAGGGGAATGTCCTTAGGTTGATACAGGGGGGTACATTTCAAATGTTGCTCATCGTCTTCCGGTGAGCCGCCACCGACAAATTCGAGGCCGTCCATTTCCTCGTCACCCTTAGTCACGTCGAGGATGGCCATAGGCCCCTCCATGTGGTCGCCGCTCTTGGAGCTCAGCACTACGAGTACTTTCTTCGTATTCGGAATCGCACGGGGGAAGGCCAGTAGCGCAGGCCGGCATGAGGCATTTCCGTAGTATCCGAGCAGCTTGGTGCCGTCGGGATACATCGTGAACAAGTCAAAGGTGTGCCACCGAGTACGATCGTTGTAGCCCCATCTCATGAAAACGACACGTCCGTCGGGAAGAAGAGAGGGCTGATACACATCCGCCTGATCAAAGCTGATACGACGAAACAGGTTTCCGTCTTTGTCGCATACGTAAAAGTTGAACACGTCACCTCCGTTGCAGGGCACTACCTGCACCACGCGCGTGGAAGCGAAGAGGATATTCCCGTTGGGCAGATACGTCGGGAAGATATCCATTTTGTCGTTGTCATACGGCGTTATATCGCGAATTTCCTTGCTTTGCAGGTTCAGTTCGCGAATATTTCGACCATCTTTGCAGAAGAGAAGACGATCGCCTTCGAAAGAGGGAGTCGGGTCAAACGCAAGACCTTCTACCAGTATCTCTTCCGAACAGGCGGTGTTCTCGTCGACGCGAAGAAGAAAAATTCCTTTACCATCGAATTTCCGTCTGCCGGTCAGCTTTTTTCGTGAATCTATAGTATGTTTTGCAAAGTAGATTTCGTCCATTTGCGTCAGATACGGCGCCATTCGCTCTTTTCTTCGTGCGGCGCATGCCTGAAGGTACACGTCTTTGTATTGCGTGTCCGAAGCCCCTTCGCCGTCGAGGCGTTGCACCTCATCGGCCACAGCTTGCGGGATATCTGTGTAGTCGTTTAGAATAGATTTTACGGCTGTCTTGTACCCCGCTTGGGCCACAGCGTCCTGAATTTCCCAATCCTGGACTACGCTGTCGAATAGGAAGGAGTTCGATGTTTTAAGAGCCTGTAGGGCCGATTCGGAAACGGCGGCCGATCCGGTCGCCTGTATCGCAACGCACAAACAGGTAAGTCCGAGTATCCTTCGAAGCAGAGCTTTCTTCGCTTCTGTTTGCGTGCAATTCATTCTTGTGTTCTCCAGTTTCATTGTGGTCGGTGGCTTGTTACGTTTTTGCCAACTTTAGGCGATCTGGCAGCAATATACTCCAGTTTGATATTTCACTATCCCTGCAGTATACTTGATAATATCGTCCCTCCAAACGGTATCGGCAACGAGCAATATGCGAGAAACTTGGCAAAATCGATTGTGTAACCTCGACTATGCGCGGGCGGATTTTCGGCCGAAGTCGGGGATGTTGAAGGACCATTCCCACCAAACATGGCAAGTTGAGATCATACTGGGAGGAAAGGCACTGCTGCATTCGGGCGGACGAAAGCGCGGTCTTCCCGAAGGGAGCGTATTGTACATTCGGCCGGGAGTCGTTCATCGGCTTGAGTATCCGGGAACCGGGGTTCGATATCTTTCTTTTCGATTTGATCTTGCCTATGATGTTGTGGGACCCAGTGTTGCAGTGGTAAGCAACTCCTCGACCGCCCGTTTTCTAACCAATTCCCTGGCCGGTATCGTTCCACGCAGGAGGTGGTTCTCTGGACCCGAAAAGCGAATAGTCGAACACCTGATTTCCGCCCTTATGGTCCTCTACGAGACCCCCGAGAGTCCTGAGGGAGAGTTTTCAAAAAACATCATTAATCTGGTTGAGCAGGACCTGAAAGGAGGACCGAGGATCAAATCCCTGGCCCAGAGTCCTGGTTTGTCGCCGGGGCATTTGTCCTCTCGGTTTCGGAAGGAATTCGGGGTCGGTCTCAAGTCGTACATCGATCAGAGGCGAGCGGAAATAGCCAGAGGGCTTGTCGAGTCCAAAGAGTATCAGATTGGTGATGTCGCCCAGGAAATGGGATTCCCATCGTTGCACGAATTCTCCCGTTTTTTCAAGAGGTATCACGGTGTATCCCCGCGAGAATATCGGGAAAGCTCGGTTTTTCTGACTCCGCGTAAGTAGTGCCTGTCCGAAAACCCCATTCGGCGCGTCGACGGCTAAGAAGGACTATATACGCCGACAAACCCGCCTGCGCACTCGTCGGCTACAGTATCTAAATCGCCGTATCGCCGCGGATACGCCTCTTTGTGACGCCTCGCCAAGCGCTTTCTCGCTCGGCCGACACACCAAATCGGGTTTCCGGACAGGCACTAAGTAGGATCGCAGGATCTTGTATCCGACCGAAACAACCGTATTAGCTGAACCATATGCTGCAACTAAGCATAGGCGAAAGGCTGAGACTGGTAGACCAATTGGCCTCGAAAAGGAACTGACGAGCTCTTCGATTGCTCACCTAAAAAGCTCACCTCGAGTGGCATCTCATGGCACCGTTTACCCGCGGGAGTCGGACAGGACCTCTTCAGGGTATCGGCAATCGCGTTTTCGGGACCGCTGTGAAGGCATTTTCCACTTGTTTGAATTCCGAATTCATCCGGTCGGTGAAGACCTTCTCTTGAATTCGACCGGTGGAATCCTGGGTGTACCGGTACGTGCGTACACCTACGATGGCTCTGTGAAAAATGCGAGCCGGGAAACCCGAATCGGAAATGGACAGATCTCTGTGAACTGCAAACCCTGATTGGGCTATTATCCTCAAAAGATTACTCTTTTCTACGAATGGTACCCAGCCTCCGCACGGCATCCTGCCCGGTTTTTCGCGCCGGATTTTTTTCCGGAGTAAGCTTTCTGCCCAGAGGATTGAATGCGTCCCTTCTGTCAAGAACCGTCCGATTCTTCAGCGCACGAGATACGCTCGGGGGCACTCCCGTTTCGCCCGGAAACGGCTGGTCATTCAGCACGGCCTCAGCCAGTAAATCACGAAGCTGCACCAGATCCTGATAAACGCTCGGCTCCGTCTCGGACAGATCCTTGCGCTCTTCAATATCTTCCTCAAGATTGTAGAGTTTATCCTTGTAGACCTTCCATTTCCCCGCCCGAATAGACTGCGGGCTATCGCCACCTCCACCGTAGTAGAGAAAAGCGCTGTGCGGTGTGGTGGCAGTTTCGGGATTAGTCATCAAGCTGTAAATATCGCGACCGTCCAGGGGTTTTGAAGGCAAATCGGCAGACAACAAATTGGCAATTGTGGGAAAGAAATCCATTGCGGTCGCTATTTCATCGCACGTTGTACCGCTTGGAATAGTACCGGGCCACCACATGACACACGGCACCCGCTGTCCCCCCTCTCTCGTCGACATCTTTCCACCTCTGAACGGATCCGCCGAACCGCCGTCTTCTTCCTTACTCAACCAGGGGCCATTGTCGGAGGTGAAAATGATCAAGGTGTTTTCCTCAAGGCCCAAAGATTTGATTTTCTCAACAATTCGACCGGTGCTCCAGTCTATTTCCTCAACCGTATCTCCATAGAGCCCGCGTTCGGATGCCCCCAGGAAATCATCGGAGGCATGCAGCGGCACATGAGGCATGGTATGCGGCAGGTAAATGAAGAATGGGTTCTCTTTGTTGTCCTCTATGAACTGCAACGCCTCGGTGGTATACCGCTTCGTGATTGTCGTCTGGTCGACCGGATCCTCGATCGTCTCTTCATTTTGCATCAGAATGACGGGATCCATATCGTTGCTGTATGGTATTCCAAAATATTGGTCGAATCCGCGCTGTAAA
>CAZEMW010000467.1:1627-3868 GCA_964513105.1 uncultured Fibrobacterota bacterium | reverse complement strand
AGCCTATGATGCCTACGTGAAGCTTCAGGGCGTTTCCGATCCGGACGCCGCGTTCAAACGGGCCTACTTGCGTGAGAAGCAGGATCAGGCGACGGCGGTCACGATCTATAGCGCCAACACGAAGAGTTTCCCCAATGATGCGCGCAATTTCCTGCAACTTGGGTTGCTCTTCGCCGAAGACAAAAACAAGCTGACCTCGGCCGCGACCATGCTCTCCAAGGCATCGGCGCTCGACCCTTCCAATCCCACGATCTGGGAAAAGCTGGGGGAGGTGTACGGCAAGTCGGGCAACGCCGAGAAGGAGCTTGCGGCCTACCAGAAGCTGCTTGCGATCAAGCCAAACGATCTTGACGCAAACCGTCGAGTCGGTACGCTTCTGATCAAGGACAAGCAATGGACAAAGGGTATCACAAACCTTGAGATGGTTCTTACCATGGCTCCCAAAGACGTTGAGGTAATGCAGATGCTCTCCGAGGGGTATTTGCAGACCAAGCGCCCCGAAAAAGCCTCCGAGCTGCTGGCAAAAGCCAAAACGCTCAAGAGCGACAATGTCGGCATTCGCGAGCTTCTATACCGGATCTACAAGGAAACCGGGAAGAACACCAAGGCAGAAGCTGAGATCAAGGAACTCATTGCAAAAACGGGCGAAATCAAGTACCGTCTCGCGTATGCATCCGATCTCATGAATCAGAGCCGGTTCGACGAAGCCATGAAAATGGCACAGGACGTTAAAGAAAACGATCCGGTGAATGTCGAAGCGCTCATGCTGATCGGTGCGGTGCACAAGGAAAAAGGGAAGCTCGATGAAGCCGTCGAGACGTATAAAATGATATCTTTTATTGATGAGAAGCACGCTCCCTCGCTGTATGAACGTGGGGATGTGTATCTCAGGCAGAAAAACCTGAATCGTGCAAAAGAGTACTTCGACAAGGCGATTGAAGCCGATGGAGACTTTGCCCTTGGATATCTCGGACTTGCTCGGGTTGCAAAAGCCAAAAACGACAGTGGCGGATACCAGAAGTTTCTTGCCAAGGCGAAGGGGCTTGATCCGCAGCATCCGCAGATCGCGGCCGAAGCGCAGTAATCGGTCTCGACCGGTCTGTTTGACGGCTACGGCTTTCTGCAGCCGAAATACTGTCGACAATGAGAATCTACGGTCTGTTCGATGCTCTCCGGAGTGTCGACCGGCCGACTCATTAAGGGGCCTCGTGACAACGAGGCCCTTCCCATACCGTCATCGGAAGTGGTGCACCGGGTCTCAACCTCTCAAACAAACCGCCGGAAATCTCGGTTGATGATTTGATTTCGGGAGACGTAGGTTATGCGTTTAAGTTTCAATCGTTTCTGTATCGTTGCGTGCGGGATTTCAGTCTTGTCGGCGGCGGCATTACTTTCCGCCGATGAAAAGCTGGACCAGTTGTACGCGCAACGCAGGTTTGAGGAAGTTATTACCCACGCCGGGACCATTCCCGATACTTCACGAACAATCGAAACCTGGCTGAAAATCGCCACGGCCCACATGCTCACCGGCTCCCCCGACGACAGCATTCTCGCAAAGGTCAGGGGCGCCCAGATGATCACCCCGAGTGATCCCCGTATTTATGTCTTTTTCGGACGATATTACGCCAACAAAGACGAATTTCAGAAATCGTACGACGAATTCAAGAAAAGCTGGGTGATAACGCGATCTCCACAGGCGGCCGCCGGGATGGCCTCCTCCGCACTCGCCCTGGAACAATGGGATAAGGCCGAAGAAGCCGCTCAGAACGCTCTGGATCTCGACAGTACCCTGATCGGTCCGCGAGAGGTGATGTACAAACTCTCTGCCCGGATGGAAGATCACGCCCGGACGGCTCGCCATTTGTCCTTCCTGATCGAACGACGTCCCGACAATGTCGAGTATCTCAAGGAACTTTCTCGAAACCTGGAAATCACGGATCAGAAAGAGAAACTCGCGGAAATTGATCCGAAAATCGTTGCGCTTGACTCGACCCATGTCCCCTCCAGAAAGAGACTGGCGCTTCGAAAACTGTCCGACGGCGATACGGCGGAAGCATATGAGCTGTACCGCGAACTGGCCATTCTGACGCCCTCGGACCCATTCGTTTTCAAACAGCTCTATCAGACCGCCCGCGGCACGGGTAACGACGAAGACGCACTGCTGTACCTTAAAAACTACCTGGTACTGGATTCTTCCAGCGCCGTTCCCTTCCGGGTTCTTGGTGATATGCAGTTTCGCCG